>CAZVFG010000055.1:0-1405 GCA_964626125.1 uncultured Methanoregula sp. | reverse complement strand
ACACCACCAATAGGAAAACCATACCCCCAGTGGATATCAGGCATTGCAAGGGCGTTTTTTATGATGCCGGGCATCGTTGCGACGTTCGCGAGCTGCTGGATTGCACCCGGCTCAAGGCTCTCTCCCAACAGCTCGGAAAGGAAAAAACGCGCGGGTACCCGCATGCCTGCAACAAATCCAATCGGTACTTCCCACTCGTGGGTGGCCGTCCGTTTAATCCCCTGCAACATATGTTTGGCTCACTATCGTTCCTATACATCAAATACGATGTCCACCATAAATCCATTCGCATCGTGCCGGATTGAAAGCCCTGAGTACGAAATCCCCTTCACTTGAGTACCTTTTGCGTGTCTCTGTTTGTTGAAATGTTCTCCTTCCAGTTCGGCATACAGGTTCAGCCCAGCAATATGCACGTCTGCCTTTGAAAATACGATCCCTTCCACTTCAGAAACATATAGTATTTCGGAAAGAAAATCGACAAGGAGTGAATCGATATCAGCAGACGTAATGGTAATTTCCTTTTTAATAATCCCTTTACGTGAGGTGCCATACATTACCAGCATGAGTGCATCGCAGGCATCAGAAAAAAGTGCTTCGAGAGTCGGAGACCGCGCATGGATCTTCACATCTGCGGTATGGGAAACCTCTTCAAAACTCATTTTTATTCTTCTCCTGAAAAATCTGAAGTCTCAAAAAACGGGATCATGTCCATACCGATCGCATGGAGGTAGCGTGCCTGATGGACGGAGATATAAATCGTGTGGTTGTTTGCCCTTAACAGAAGGTCTGATTTTTTTGGCGGTTTCACCCGTGTTGGCAACAGAATGGGGCCACCGCAGGAGGTGCAGATCCGGAAATCACAGTCTCGTCTGGTGATATAATCAAGCACTTCGGGAGCAATAGTGACCTTCTTCAACACCGAGCTCTCCTCAGTATGGATATACATGATGCTCACTAATTATGCGATGAGCACTAAAAATTGTTATGGTAGAGCTGTTCGGATTAACCGACTCCGACAATTCTTACAACGATGTCGATATACTTTTCCTTGAGTTTATATGCGCTAATGCCATCTGAATTCCTTATAACACGCAGGATACCGATTCGTGAAGCAATAATGCCAACCATCGAGGCTATTTTATGGAACGTGACTGCGTATTGCTTCCGGAGTTCTGCGACAAGCTCAGCGACCGTCATCGATTTGATTCGGACAAAAAGTCTGAGTAGCTCACGTCTGATACCGGTCTTGTCCCGTGAAAGGTATAACTTAAGGCGAGCTTCGATGACTTTTTTGATCTCTTGTGGAGATCTCATACGATGAGTTACGAAACATACTCTATAAATAATTTTTGATTTGTTACGTTTAAAAAAATTAGTTTTAAATTTGCGTCAATTTATGCAGGTA
>CAZVFG010000054.1:2936-10343 GCA_964626125.1 uncultured Methanoregula sp. | reverse complement strand
TTTTTCCCACGTTCTGGTTTTGTGAATGGAAGGAGGCCCACAATTCGCAGCCCGCGAAACTGCACAAACGTTATGACACTTCCTGCCATGGCCGTTTTTCCTCCGCCTTGCCCGCATTCCCTCAGGCAACGCCCTTCCTGTCCGCGAGCACAAGAACCCATTTATCGTACAACACACCCATCTCACCGGTGTGGTGGACGTGATGGGGGAAACCATTGAGTTCAGGATTGTCAGGATACAAAAGCCCGATGATGTAAATGTCATCCTCGGGCAGTCGCATTTCATCAAGACCGTCGAGGACATCTACGAGGCAGTTGCGGGATCGGTTCCGGGCGCAAAATTCGGCATTGCATTCTGCGAGTCATCGGGTGACTGCCTGATCCGGATCGAGGGGAACGATGAGGGTTTACGGGCCCTGGCGCGGGACAATGCCCTTGAAATCGGCGCCGGGCACTCGTTCATCCTCTTTCTGCGGGACTGTTTTCCGATCAACGTGTTAAATGCGCTGAAGAACATCCAGGAGGTCTGCACCGTCTACTGCGCGACGGCCAATCCTGCGGAGGTCGTGATCGCCGAGTCTGCACAGGGACGGGGGATCATGGGTGTGATCGATGGGCAGAAGCCCAAGGGAGTCGAGGGCCCGGATGGGGTGCGCTGGCGTACGGGACTGCTCCGGAAGTTCGGGTACAAGAGGGGGTAGGATTCCCAGGAAGGTACCGGGGGAATGCCGGGGATTTTAAAAAAAATTCCCGGTTAATATCCCAGCGCTTCCCCGATGAGGATCAGCGTTACCCTTCCCCGGTTCATCTCGTGGGCAAGAATGACGCATTTGCCGATCACGCTTGGGATCCCGTACGCCTTTTTTGCCCGGGCGTCCTCCAGCCGGTAGGCGTATTCCCATACACGGTGCAGGGCGTCGTCAAGCGTGGGGACAATCTTGTTGGTCCCGGCAACAATGACGAGGTGGCCTGCCGCAAACGGCCATGCCCCTACGCGGCTCCCGCTCGCATCACAGGCAACGATCTCGCCGGTCTCTGCGATCGCGTTTGCCCCGGAGATGAAATAATCCGCAGTGACGGATTTCCTCCGCAGTTCTGCACGTTTCGCGCCATCATCCTCCGCGGTGATCCGGTGGTGCACGTTCTTCCACCCCGATTTTCCACCGGCGATCAGGTCATCATACCCGATCTCGGCGAGCGTGGTCGACGACCCGTTCATCACTTCGGCACCCGGCGGGATGAGCGCCCGGAGCGCCGCGAGGGCTCCGTCGCCGTTTTCTGCAGGAATAACGTGTATCCCGCGGTTCTCGATCGCTTTCACCGTCCGGTCAACAACCCCGGGCAGGGGGAGGGCATTCCATTTCTCTGGGTCGACCCCGGCATGCGGGATGAGGTTTGTGGCACTGTACTGGGTGACCTTTGTCATGCTATCTCCAATACCAGCGGTACTGTACGCACGCAGGGAACATGAGAGCACCGATCCCGCTCTCAGTACGGATCGGTGGTGTATGGCGGTGTACGAAACCCGTGGAGCGCCGCAATATTGATACTTCGGGAAGGTTCAGGAGTCATGTACCATGTGCGGCAGGTACTCGCTCGTCTGCATCGATGATATGGGGTCACGGTTCCGCGTCAGTAACCCCTCGTTCGGCTTCCGCTCGCACTTCAACATCGCACCCGGCAGCATGATGCCGGTGATTGTAGGTCGCGAGCGCAACGAAGCGGTCATGATGACGTGGGGGCTGGTCCCGCACTGGGTCAAGGATAGTAAAGCGGCACGGCACCTGATCAACGCCCGGGCCGAGACCCTTGCAGAGAGACCATCGTTCCGGAGCATACTGAAAAGCAGGCGCTGCCTCGTGCCGGCGAGCGGGTTTTACGAGTGGAAGAAGGACGGGGCAAAAAAGATACCGTTTTACATCCGGCTGCGGGACGAACCGGTCTTTGCGTTTGCGGGTCTGTATGACGTGTGGCACACCCCTGCGGGGGAAGGGTATGCGACCTACACGATCATCACGACCGGGCCAAACGACCTAGTGGCCCCCATCCACAACCGCATGCCCGCGATCCTCAGGCGGGAGGATGAAGACCGCTGGGTCTCCAGCGAGGCGCTTTCCGCCGCTGACCTCAACGCGATTCTCACGCCGTACCTCGCCAGCGGGATGGATGCCTACCCGGTCTCACTGCTCGTGAACAACTCCAATGTCGATGATGAGCGGCTGATCCGGCCGCTGCAGGGGCTGTAAACGGCTGCTCTTGCCTGTGCGGGCAATAACCTGACCGGAACAATGGCGGATGGAGCAGGTGGAGCAGGGGATGTATTTCGCCTGCATTCCGGGCGCTGTAACCTTATTTCGGATCCTGCCGGTCCAAAAAACAGACCGATTCCTATAATCCAGGGAAGGTGACACCACAATCGTTGCCGCGGACCATTGACAACACGAGGCGGTTTTTCACCATACCTGAAATAGTAGGACATAACATCTGTTCTTATGCTTGCCATCCTTGAGACCATGACCCTTGGTTTCATGGTGGGCTTGTCAGGCGTTACGTTTCCGGGACCGGTCGCTGTCTATATTGTGCAACAGTCCCTGGCGAATGGATGGAAAAACGGTTTTCTTGCGATCATTGCCCATGCTCTCGTCGGCGCGGCTATGCTGATCCTCATCATCACCACCGGGATCACAATGCTTGTCGGGTCTCCGGCGTTCACCATGTACATCGGGCTGGTGGGAGGGGTCTCCCTCGTGGTCCTTGGCGTAATAATGTCACTTAATTCCCTGCATCACGATCAGCCTGAACTATCTGGTGACCTCCCCCTGCATGACCGCCATCCCTTTCTTGGCGGCATTGTGGTGAGCGTCTCCAATCCGCAGTTTTTTCTCTGGTGGGCAGTCATCGGCCTGCCAAGTGTCATGGTCGCCCATGACCTGTCGGGAACCTTCGGGTTGTACGGCTGGACGATGGGAATTCTCGCCTCAATCTTCATTTGGTATGGGGGGCTGTCGTTTCTTGCTTCCCATGGAAAAAAGCATCTTCCCCCCCGGGCGGTCTGCATGGTATCCCTACTGAGCGGATGCTTCCTTATTATCTCGGGGATATACCTGTTTGCAAATTATTTTTTAAAACCAGGGTAAGCGTGGAGTGCAGGGAGAGTCCGGTGTTTCCTGATCGAAAAAAACCAGCGCTTAGTGAATGTTCTTGGGTTTCGGACAACTTTTTATTCGGAGGATCTCTTTTTTACAGACACGGCATGCGGCTAAGAAACCGTTGAACTGGGGCTGGTATGCCTCGCAGTGATTGTCGATGCAGATGGTCTTGTCCATGGTCTCTGAACAGCTCGGTTAACCCTCATCATATTTAAAATTTTGAGTTATGCCCAAAGAGTCAACAGATTCTGGTTGACAATGTGGCGGACGTTTCTGATTTTCCCTGATCCCATGACTGAACGGGCACAGGATACGGTGTCGGGGAGGGTACGGGGTGTTGGGCGGTTATTCTTCCGGGCAGCCGGTGGCCATGAAGCCCGGTTTCGGATGGCAATGTCCCGGCTCTTTCTGCAATGAGATCCACCAGCCCGTGCAGGGTCCGGCCCGGCACCAAGAACAACATTTATGAAATAGGGGCGGGCAGTACTCTTTTAAGTGGGAGGGGACTATGGAGACCGTGGTTGGAAAGGTAACGCACTATTTCCCGAAGATCGGTGTTGCGGTGATCCTGCTGGAGGACGACCTCGTAAACGGCACCGAGATCCACATCAGGGGGACACATTCGGACTTTTGCCAGACCGTGACCTCGATGCAGGTCGAGCACCAGACCATCGCAACCGCCACAAAAGGGCAGGACATCGGGCTGAAGGTGTCCCGGAATGTCCATGCGGGCGACGTGGTGTACAAGGTCGGGTGACCAATGGTCCGGCATCAACGTCCACTGCTGTGTGCCGCACAAAGACCAAAAAAGGGATGCCAAAACCGGAAATATCAGGACAAATGAAGGGGCGCCCGGACAGGGCGGGCGTTGCCGATACAGTCAGGTACCGGTGCCGCAGGACATTCCGAAGTAAAAAAAGTTTCACCGGCATGACAGGTTCATATGCCTGACAGGTTCACACACCCGACTGGATCAGGGGCGCGTCCGATGGAAAAAAGGGGGTCAGGGGATAGTTTCATACAGGATCGGGTGTCGTTGTCATGGACATGAAAGTTGCCAAATGGTGTGTCGATCTCGCGATGGGTACTGCGTTTCTGGTATGCCTGATAACCGGGCTTTTCAAGTTCACGCTCCTGATGCGGACACTCGGTCTTACATGGGTAGTGCTCCCCATGGCACTTTTCAGCGTCATCCACGACTGGTCGGGCCTTGCCCTTGGCATCCTTGTTGCAGTCCACCTGTTCCTGAACCGGGCATGGGTCATCACAATGACAAAAAAGGTCCTGGGCGGAGGAAACCGCCCCTGAACCCAAAAAAAGGTACCTTATAGTTTCAGGGATAACGGAATTTTTTTCAGGGGGAGAAGAAATTCTTGTCCAGATCCCCGGTGTTCGAATACCCCCGCTGCTCCCAGTAGCCCCGGTAGTTTGGGTTATCGGAGAGTTCGATCTTCTCAATCCATTTGATCCACTTGTATCCCCATTTGTCCTCGGCAACCAGCGCAAAAGGATAGCCCCGCTCGGCAGGGAGCGTTACGTTATTCATCCGGTACGCCATAATGATGTCCCGTCCCGTGAGGTATGTGAGGGGAAATGAGGTCGTATACCCGTCATGCGCCGTGAAGATGACGGTGTTCGCCCGGGGGTCGATCCCTGCATCGTACAGCAGGTCCCGTACCAGTACTCCTTCCCAGAGGATGGTGGCATCCCACCCCTCGACACAGAAGAGAGTGACCACCTTCGTATACCGTGGATACTGCGACAGCACATCATGGTAGGTGGAGACGAACGTCCTGTTTGTCAGCCCGGTGATGGTGAGCCGGTAGTCCGATTCATTGATCTGCTGAGGCCCTTTGATGGAATTTTCCCGGAAGTCACTGACCGACGAGAGATCTTTTCCTTCGAATGCCCGCACTTCGACCGCCGCAAGCGGTGTCGGGCCGGTGTTATTACCCCCCGACCGACTATTCATGGTAAAAAAAATGAAAAAAGCCCCGGTTATCATGATTGCAAGGACAATCGCAACGATCAGTTTTGACGTGGTGTTCATTGACAGAGAACTGGCTACGGGATCTCATTAAGCATCGCATAACGGCAGGTATGAAACATATTTTTTCAGGTGTTGAAGAAATCCCTGATCAAAGATGACGAGAAGAAAGAGAGGCTGAATCGGTTTTCGATAGGTATCGGAAAAGGGAGATGTCTGCCGTGACGAAGGTCAGGGCTGACTCGAAAAAATTGTCACAAAGGACAATTTTTGGAGTTCCACCGTTGCGGGGCTATGTAAATCGAAGATGTCCTGATGGACATCTTCTCCAGTTTACCCTTCCCTGCGGGAACGGTAAACTCCCCCAAGAACGTCATTGTTGTAGACATTTTCTACAGACCCTTTTTTTTAATGGTTCGAGGTACCGGAACATCGTCATATGCCATACCGGCGGGGTAAAGAATTGCCGTCCCGATGTCAGTTTATGGAACGCCCCGCCGGTCTTCCTGTCCTGACCCCGGATTCCAGACACCCGGGGCACGCACAGGATATCAGGTAAGCCGGATGAGGTTTTCCCTGCCTTTTTTTACCTTTTGGATAACGCCGCGGCGGTGGAGTTCATTGAGCGCGGAACTCACCGTTGATTTGGGAAGTCCCAGGTTTTTGACGATCTCTGACTGGAACAGTTCCCCCCCGTGAGTTGTTACGAGCTGAACAATCCTCTCCTCAAGGCTGGCCATCTCCAGTTCTGATAATAAAACTTCCTCTTTTGTTGGTTCAGCCGGTTCCATGCGGCGTTTTTTTCTCCGGTACACCATGAAGCCTGCCCCGGAGATGACAAGAATGCCCCCACCGATCGCAACAGGCAGTACCGGGAATGCCGGTTTTTCGATGATAAGTCGTGGCTCGCCAGCGCCAAAAGACCTCAGGCCGTACCAGATAAGCCCGTCACGCACCTGGTCAGGTGCCGGCTCAGCGGTCCTGACAGTATAACCGAAGGGATACCGTATGATGAGGGTATTTTCCTTTTCAAGATACAAGCCGCCGGCAAACGCGTCACCGATAACGAGGTCGTTTCCGGACCGGGCAAAATCCGTCCAGCGGAACGAGAAAAACACGATCCCGTACCTGCCGGTGGGGGATGTCTGGATAACCGTATTACCGGAAAAATTGCTGATCTCCATGTGGCGTGTCGTGGCGACCTCTGCCTGGGCAGCAGAATTCTGCATCAGGTCGGCAAACTGGGGAAGATACACGGATGATAAGTCCCGGGAATAGGTTTCGAACGCAACCAGATCATCCTGCGTGGCAAGGAGCGTCCGGTACTCCACGTACCAGACCGCCGTACCATCATCCTCAATGGAGATCGTGTAGGTGACGGTGGAATCCGGCTCAGGTGCTGCCCCGGCAATAACCGGAATACAGAGGAGGAGTACGATGACGATTGCAAAAATACTATACCGTGTCACCTGATCCATGCGGCACTGTCCTGTTGATTAGTATCATGTCTGAAGAGAAAAATAATAGTTCCTGATTATTCCTCTACACTTTCCGGTTGTAGCTCCGCAGGATGTCGTTATTTATTGCGGGAATTGCCGCGCCCCGCATCATCCGCGTTGCCCCGGCCGTTGTTGTTTCCCTGCCCGCCTGATTGGGTCCGGTCTTCCTGCCGGACTGCAGCCACGACCGGCGTGGCCTGAGTTCGGGTGGGTTGCGTGGTTATCGTCGTGGGCACAGAAGTTTCCTTCTTTGGCTGCCGGGTCTGATCCTGTTGCTTGACGCTGGTCTGCTGCCCCTGTTCTGCCCGTGCCTGCACTTCTGCCTCAACCTGTTCGCCGTCACCAGCGCCGACCCGGTCCCGCTCCTTTATCTCCAGCCTCACCGCTTTGAGGATTGTTTTATTGTCCTTTTCCATGATGCGTTCAAGCCTGACTTCCGTCTTTTTCTCAAACTTCTGCTCGAGCGCAAGGCTGTTGTTGTATGCCCGCATCAGGCCCGTGTTGTTCGGGTGCGAGAGCAGGAGTTTTTCAAGGACGAACTGGTGTTTGGTGATCATCTCCTGTGCGTGCAGGAGCCCGGTGGCGTTCGACCGGTAGGTGACCATGGAATTCTCTGTCAGGTTCATCTTCTGGAGGTAGAGTTCAAGGACCTGCTGGGCCGTATCGGTCCTGTTGATCTCCAGTTCCCGCCGTACTTCAGCAATGCGGAGCCTCGCATGGTTTAATTGTTTTTCCATCCGCTGGCTTTCATTGAACGTGAAGGTCTCGTCAAG
>CAZVFG010000054.1:0-2836 GCA_964626125.1 uncultured Methanoregula sp. | reverse complement strand
GGTTTAATTGTTTTTCCATCCGCTGGCTTTCATTGAACGTGAAGGTCTCGTCAAGATCTTCCATGGCAATCTTCAGGCCGTACAGGGGATTGCCGGCACCGATTGGCCCGTTATAGGGCGCAATGTCATCAGATATTTCGATGACCTGCGCATCGGTTGTCGTGTCAGCCTGTGCTGCGGCGATCCCGATGGTGCAGAACAGTGCGAGCACCATCATTCCGATAAGCACACTTCGTCTGGTTTTCATAGGTTTTCCACCTTATCCGGCACGTGCCGTTAGATTTTTGTTCATTTTTTTTGCAATTAAGGGTGGTTACTGTTCAGGAAAAACCGGATGGTTTCCATTCTTTTCAATGTGTTCAAGACCGTTCCGGATGGTCCTG
Source organism: uncultured Methanoregula sp. (assembly GCA_964626125.1). Classification (GTDB taxonomy): domain Archaea; phylum Halobacteriota; class Methanomicrobia; order Methanomicrobiales; family Methanospirillaceae; genus MVRE01. The sequence goes on along the minus strand of CAZVFG010000054.1, from coordinate 2,453 downwards.
ATTTTAAAACCGGGCGATTATACGCAAATAAAAATTCCCATGGAAATGCCCGGGGAAATGGCGGACGCAGCGGTTCCGGATCCCTTTGGCGCGCACAATTATATGATAAGGATGGGCATCGTGATGCACGTGCCCGGTCTTTCGGGTGAAATCAGGATTCGGGTTGTTCATCACTCCGGATTTTTTGCGGTACAGTACAACCATAAATAATCCTGCGTCAAAACTAAAGACAGGTAAAAAATATTCCAGTGCTGCTATCATGAATCGTACCGTTGTTATCATAGGTATTGGTATCGTCTGCCTCATCGCGGCCGCCTGTGCAGGGTGCATCGGGACCGGCCCGGGCACGCCGGCAGGGCTCCCCCCGTCCCCGCTCCCCGCGGGATCGGTTGTGCAGGCCGGCAACCTTGTGGTGAACGAAGAGCAGGACACTGCCACCGTCACGGTCCATCAGGGGAATTCCATTACCGTCAGGTTACAGGAAAATCCCACCACCGGGTTCACCTGGAACCTCACCACGAGTCCCGGCCTGCAGATCGTCAGCGATTCGTACATCCCGTCCGATACCACGGGAACGCTGATTGGATCCGGCGGGACCCATGTCTGGGAAATTTCCGCACATTCGGTTGGCGGGCAGACGATCCAGGCCGTCTACCGGCGCTCGTGGGAGCAGGCGACGGGCAATGAGACGGCATTTTTTTTGACCGTTGTCGTTGTGTGACCCGGTCTCCTCCATTTTTTAAACACAATATTCCGTCACCACACCTGACTCCCGGATCCCTCCACCCCTTTGTGGAGATCCTGGTCCGATGTCACCACAGGTATAATATAAAAATATACAAAATACTGATTTATGTTTTGTCGAGAATGCGGAAAGCCGCATACTGATGATGCGATGTTCTGCCCATCCTGCGGGGCGAAGATCATCGCTCCCGGGGCAGGCAGAAAAGCACAAGCTCCCATCGGAAAAAAGCCGCCTGTTGTAAAAAAGCCTGTTGCCCTCGCTGTTATCGTTACCGTACTGCTGGTGGTTGCCGGAGCTGGTGTGTATTACATAATATTTGCACGGGGCGCCCCCGACGGGTCCACTGAACCCGTCATCCCGCCTGATGAGACACCACTCCCCGCACTAACTGCAGGAACAACGGTTGCCACACCGGCACAGACCAGCGGACCCGCCGTCATTGTCCCGACCCCGACGGAAGTCTCCGTGCCGGCGACCGGCGTGTGGGTGAGGGTGGACTACCTTGGCGGCTGGACGGGCTCCTACGGGAAGACAAATGCGCTCGTCAGGGTCGTGGATTCCGGCCTGCGCCAGTACCAAATCGAGAATCCCGCGGGGACTATCCAGGCATCGTTCAGGAAGGATGACGGAACGAATCATGAGATGGTAGTCGAGATTTACCGGAACGGCGTATTGATCAAACGTGGAACCACCACCACGCCGCGCGGGTCTGTCGACATATCCATGACGGTATGACGCAGGCGGTCCCGGACCGGCAGATGGTGCGAGGACGATGGTGCCCGGTATATTCATATTTTAAAGCCGCGATTGGGCAGGGAACGACGCGGGATTGTTGACCGGGGCGGTGCCGGCAGGTCAGCTCTCATGTTTGACACGGTGCTCTTCGAGTTGTCCGGCATAATACGCCATGACGGAGATGGGATCGCCTTTTTTAAACCGCCGCATCTGGTCGTCATACACCTTCTGGACGTGCCGGAGCCGCTGCTGTGCAAAATAATCCTGCATAAATTCGAGAAACGATATCTCCTGCGTGAGGAACGCATTTTCATACTCCTTTGTTTCACGGGCGAGGGTGAGGCACTCGTCCTGCGGGATATCGTCGTGATATTCCCCGTGTTTGTCCAGCCCCGAGATCTGCCGCCATGCCACCCTGCCCTGTGCATCAGCTTCGCGGTGCAGCATGTACGGGTAGATGCGGCAGATGGAAAACCTGCGGTCGTAGATCCGGCACCTGCCATTGTCTAAAAACCAGCACGATCCGGCAGCATCGCCTTTTGCCCGCAGCGCATAGCCGGAGACATAAAACGTGCCGTTCTGATCGCAGAACTCAGGTTGCGGGGCAGGTTCGAGCGCGGCGGGATCGATTGTTTTTATGTCGGTCACGTCGCGGTCGAGCAAAAAGACGTGACCGTTGAACGCCCGGGTGCAGCACTTTGCGCAGGATGTGCACCGGAAGCCGACCTCTTTGATCACACCCGCGAGCCGTTCCAGGGGATACTCAAAGAGGTTATTTCGTTCCTGCACCAAAGCGACGATCCGGTAGGGAATCGGGACGAGGGAAATGACAACCACCACGCCGGATATGCATGAGTGTATCAGCTCACGGTGTAATGTTTTTTGGCATAGAGGAGGATGAGGAACCGGAGAACAACGCGATCGAACGATGGAAAAACGTTTAACTCCTGCTGAGGTACCTTCCGCTGATCTA
>CAZVFG010000053.1:0-10415 GCA_964626125.1 uncultured Methanoregula sp. | reverse complement strand
TGGGAAAAGCATCTTCTTCTCAATAGAGATTATTATTCTTGCAATACTGATAGTATCCATAATTCTCCCTGGAATTATTGGGAACAAAGAGAGTTTATTTTTTACTTATTTTCAATCTTCACCTCCTATAAAAGAAAATCGAGTTCACATTAATTTTACTCAAGAAGATCTCGAAAAAGGAGCAAGGATAAAGGAACAACCATACATTTTAAGGGGACAAAATAGGCACGTCCAGTTTACATTGTTTGAAGGTGTAAATGATTATCTTACAATAAATAAACCAAAATATTATGATCCAAACAGCGAGTTATTTTGGAAAGAACTTATCAATGATGAAGTTCAGCAAAAATATCTCGCCGGTTTTATCGGACAAATTAGGAAAAAGACTGATAACCGTGATGATCAAGCGAGAATTGCGATATCCATTGTTCAACAAATTTACTATGATAAGAATTTAGATGCACGATTAAATGAGTATGGATATTATTATCCATATCAGACCATTTTTAAGGACAGTGGAGCTTGTGCAGATAAATCATTCCTACTCGCCTATATGTTAAAAGAATTAGGATATGAAGTCGCACTTTTGTGGTTTGTACCTGAACATCATGTGGTTGTTGGAGTTAAAGCGCCAACTCAATATACCTACAAGAGTACTGGATACGCATTTATTGATCCAGTATGCCCCTGTATAATCCCAACTTATGATAAAGGAGAATACGGTGAAGACCCAGAAAACCTTAAGCCTTTGACGTCCACCCCAATTGTTATAAAAATATCAGATGGTGCGTCATTTGACAGCATTGGTGAGGAATATCAGGATGCAGCTGTATATGACCGACTTTTTAAATTAGCACAAAAAAATGGTCTCCAACTCTCTCATGATGATTATGGGTATATATGGCAACCCTTAATTCAAAAATACGGATGTAATCAAGCTTACCCCAAAAATGTCTGTTGAATGTATTTTTTCCTTTATTCTAGAAACCTGTTATGTCGGTATCAATTCCGAGATTATGAATTTGATCATAATATTCCCGAGGCGTCTCGAAATTTATTCTATACGACTCTATCCTATGAGCATCAATAATAATGTACATATCACTGTTTGACGTCTGTATGGTTTTATACATGATACCTCGGTTAAGTAGCTCTCCTCCATCAATAATCGTACCGTTTGACGCGTAGAGAAGTCCCATTCGGAACCACACTTCCGTTGGGTTGATGTTTGCCATTACAGAAATATTCAACATCCATAGTCCATACGGTACATTAAATTCCTGTGTTATTCCTCCCTGCGAACCTTCTATATATGCAAATGTCACCGTACGTGGATCTTTAAATGGGGCATCAGATCCAAATAAGTCCATTCTGGGGGGTAACCGCTGGACTGGAAATTCGCTTGCTCTACTACTAAAATAGATTCTCTGTGGTTCAGGATTTTGTGTAGAAGATTGTACAATCTTGGTTGGGGTAGATATACTATGGGCATCTCCGTTATTGCTTTTATTGTCACTGCACCCCGCAATAAATATAGTAGCACCAAGTAAAAAAAAAGCAATTAGTATAAAAGCAGAAATTTTCCCTATCATAGCCACCCCTGATTGAAAAAATAGAATCGAATCAAATTACACCTTTGTTTTTAAAATTAATATCCCAATCTAGGATAATAATACCATTGAAGAAATTTTTAATCCCACTACATTATTCTGCATTCCGGGCACCACAACACGACAGGTTGACACAAAAAAACTAAGTTATTCTTCCTTATGTCCGTGTAAATTTGGATGATCTTTTCTCACATATCTTGCTGTATCTTCTCCTCCTGATTGAACCTTTATTTTCTTTTCGTGAAGTTTGGCAATCACTTCAGGATCCATTCCTGAGAATGATTCCCCGGTAAAATTCTGTTTATCGATAGCAACAGCGGCTTTTTCAATATATGCTTGTTTAATTTCAGGATAAAATTCTAATATTTTGTCCCACTCTGCATTGATATTCTTCCAGTTATTGCCAATAGATCTCTTCTCATTAGAAATTGCAGACAATTCAGATCGGATTTTTTGCCAAGCGGGTTCAATGGCGTTCTTATCTGTAATTAAGCGTTGATTCAATTCTTCTAATTCTTTAGCTCTATTGTCGAAAATAGTATTTTGCTTTTTAATTTGTTCTTCATGCTGTTGTTTAAGCGCCACAATTTTTTTATATTCAAGTTCAATTTTTTTAAAATTCTTTTCTCTCTCAATTTCAACATCTTGCAGTGCTTTGTTTAATTGTCCTTGATTTTCCTTCTTTAACAATTCAATTTCATCATGTTGTTGTTGTTTGAATTTAGTGAGATTTTCCTTTTCAATTTTTAGATCTTGGAGGTTTTTCAATCGTATTGTTTCAACCTGTTGTAATTCTTTTTTTAATTGTTCTTGATTTTCCTTCTTTAACAATTCAATTTCATCATGCTGTTGTTGTTTGAATTTATTGAGATTTTCACTTTCAATTTCTAGATCTTGGAAATTTTTCAATCGTATTGTTTCAACCTGACGCATTACTTCCCGAACTTTTTCCCATTCCTTTTCAATATCTTCCGCACTTTTAAACCCGAATTTTATTTTTTTTATAAGATTCATATTGTCACAACTTCTCTAACTGATATACCTCAATTTCATTTTCACCCTTCATTTATAAAACCTTAAAACTATCTTATGGTGGAATCAAGGGATGCATATCTTCGACCTGTCTAATGACATGCCATAAGTGCAACTATGAATGGGTATACATGGGGATTCGACTTACAAGTCTCGCCAGGTCCCGCAGACCCGTGAAAGTCCACTGTCCACGATGTATGGCGAGTGTGAGGTTGGAGGCACGAAATGCGGTGTAATAGGGAGGGATCGAGAACAATCTAGTGGTCGAAGACAATTTAAATTGTTGAATGAAATATCCTTGAAAATGCCCCCAAATTTAGATGTCTCACTCCACTAGAGGTTACATACTATTATAGTTCAGCCTCCAAGGAAGAGATGAGTAAGAAGGGGTTGGACGTTTCTGCCAAATCGTAAAAATAAAAAGGGAAATCATAGTTGCAGGTATTGCCATGCCAGATATACCTCTGGTGAAGAACTCATAATGCACGAACGAACCTGCACCAGTAACCCCCACTACTGCATAGACAACCCACATCTACAATTTCACTGTAAGATTTGTGAACGTCTCTTTCTTTCAAGCGCAGCACATCATTCAACAAAACCAGATGGACGATGCAACCATACATAACACGGTGTTCTGCAATAGGCACATGAATCCATACAGAACATGCTGGTAAGTGCCAAGGAAACAATGAATACATTGTGTTATCGCCTATGCTGTTGTGCTGCCATGCAGGTAATAGGTAAGACTAGAGGTCGAAGACAATTTAAATTGTTGAATGAAATATCCTTGAAAATGCCCACAAATTTAGATGTCTCACTCCACTAGTTCAGAGAAGAAGATACCGACTGACCGAAAAATTTAAAGTATTTTGTCTCCTTTTCTATTCTCGTTGTTGTTGAGGTTTTGACATGAAAAAGAGTGAATTTTTCATTCTGTATGCTTGAGTCTTCGAATAATATGTGTTTCCACAAAGCCAAAAAAAATATTTTCTCTTTTACAGGATGCTTTCGAGCTTCTGTTCAAGGACGTCAAGCCCCTTCTTGACGTCTTCAAGGTTCTTGCCACCCGTGAGAATGATCTTTCCTGAAGAGAAGATAAGAACGACGATCTTGGGATCTTTGATCCGGTATACAAGCCCGGGGAATTGTTCGGGTTCGTACTCGATATTTTCGACATTGAGCGTGATGACTACATTGTTGATATTGATGTATTTACCGAGATCGTATGAACAGACCATATTGGTGATCGCAACTTTGGGCTCTTTGAGGGTGTCAATACCCACCTCATTTAACGATTTGATGATGATAGCAAGTCCTTCTGTAAGCGCCTTATTGTTACGGATGCCGGTGAGCACTATCTTGCCCGTCGAAAAGATCAGGGCCGTAATCTTGGGATTCTCGATACGATAAACTGCACCGGGGAACCGTTTCTTATCGAGTTGGCAGTTCTTGACCTTATTTGACAACTCAACAAGATCAATGGAATCGGCGATGACACCGACCGCTACGATATTTTCAATCTTCAATGATTCGTACTTTTTATCTGCCATCCTCTATTCTATGATTTTCTCCGAAGCATAATACTGATGGCCAACCTTTATGTCATGTCCCCTTTGTAGCGTGCCAGAGTTTCTGTCCTAAAATAGTGACATAATTTATGTCCGCTTTCAAGAGCATCAATCGAGGTCCTTGAGGGTGAAAGCGACAATGGAAATCCGGGCCAAAGCCATCGTGTTCTATGACGAAGTTCTTCGAAGTGCAAGTGCAACGCAGAGGTGAAACACGACTGAACGCACGATTGAATAATGACGATATCAGACCTCGCTCCCGGTCGTAAATGATCCTGTGCGGTTGTCTTTTTGCTGATGGTACTCCACCAGCGTCCTCACCTCTTCCTGCACCTTCTGTTTATCCCGGAAGCCGGTGAAGAGGATACGGACATCATCAATGTCGTCTTTTAAGTATGCTGCTTCAGGATAGAGAATGAGCACGATCTGTCCATCCGGCCCGAAATGAAGTTCCTCGCTCTCCCCTTTCATATATCGTTCCCGCTGTTCCTTTGTCGGGGCTGCATACTTGTTCTCGTACCTGAAGACGCCCATAACTCACCCTCACGGTTAATGATCTTGTGCCGGGTGACGTTAAACCTGTTGAGATTGACAATGTCGAAATAGCTGCCTCCTTTCTTTTATTTATTCACTTCCTCCCCTCCCCTTCAGCAAAACCTAAGCCCCGCCTCCAACAGAGTACTATTCAACCCGAGAACCCGAGGGCAGGAGCCATGAGACCAATGGCAGATTTTGTACAGAGCAATGTAACCAAGAACGCGGTTCGTGACCTCACGAGCCCGATCCCGGTAATCCGGAGAGACCTTTCGGATCTGTCCACAACAATCTTTACTCTGATGGCCAAAAATCATCCCGTACCATAGATAAACATATGAAGCCACGAAACAATTTTTGCCCATCACGGCATGGCGATGAATTTTCCCGTATCAACCCGGTCGGGCTGATGACGTTCTCACGAACCGAGCATGGTACCTGGAGGGCGTAATCCCCCGCTATGATTGCACGATGAACAACAAAAATAAAAAACAAGGAATGAAATGTCACAACAGCTTGGTGGACAGCCTATTATAATTCTCAGGCAGGGAACGACACGGAACCGCGGGCAGGAAGCCCAGAACAGCAACATCGCCGCTGCAAAGGCGGTGGCAAACGCAGTCCGGTCGACACTCGGGCCAAAAGGCATGGACAAGATGCTTATCGACGGCATGGGCGATATCGTCATCACCAATGATGGCGCCACCATCCTCAAGCAGATGGATATCGAGCATCCTGCAGCAAAGATGATGGTCGAGATCGCAAAGACCCAGGACGATGAAGTTGGCGACGGCACGACTACGGCAGTCGTAATTGCTGGAGAACTCTTAAAGAACGCGGAAAGTCTGCTCAATCAGCAGGTTCACCCGACCGTTATTGCCGAAGGATACCAGCAGGCTGCGACAGAAGCACTGGAAATCCTTTCCGCAATTGCAATCAGCGTGAAACCAACCGACAGTGCAATGCTGACAAAAGTTGCGGAATCGGCGATCAGCGGCAAGGGTGCAGAGGCGTATAAGGGTCTGCTCTGCGATATTGTCGTACGTGCGGTCACGATGGTTGCCGATCCTGACGGGACTGTGGATATCGGGCACGTGAATGTACAGAAGAAAGTCGGCGGTAAAGTGGAGGATACCGCGATCATCGAAGGTATGGTCATCGACAAGGAACGGGCACATCCGGGGATGCCCAAAGTTGTGAAGAACGCAAAAGTCCTCCTCCTCAATGCGGCGCTTGAGTACAAAAAGACGGAGGTCAACGCGAAGATTAACATCTCCCGGCCCGACCAAGTGCAGGCATTCCTCGACGAGGATGAGCAGATGGTCCATACCATGGCAAACAAGATCGTGGCAAGCGGTGCAACCGTCGTGTTCTGCCAGAAGGGCATAGATGACGTCGCCCAGCACTACCTCACAAAAGCCGGCATTTTTGCCGCCCGCCGGGTAAAGAAGAGCGATATCGAAAACCTTGCGCGGGCTACCGGTGCAACGATTATCAACAGTATCGATGTCATCACCACCAGAGATCTCGGGACTGCCGGCCTTGTGGAGGAAAAAAAGATCTCCGGCCAGGAGATGATCTATGTCTCGAAATGCAAAAACCCCAAAGCGGTCTCGATAATTATCCGGGGCGGGTCAGAGCATGTGATCGATGAACTTGAACGTAGCATGCATGATGCGCTTATGGTTGTCAGTGATGTCGTAAAGGATAAAAAAATTGTCGCAGGAGGCGGGGCTCCCGAGACCGAGCTCTCGCTCCAGCTGCGGCGCTATGCATCATCAGTCGGAGGCCGTATCCAGCTTGCGATCGAGGCATTTGCATCTGCGCTCGAGATCATCCCGCGTTCCATTGCCGAGAATGCCGGGCTTGATCCCATCGACATGATCGTAGCGATCCGGGCTGCACATGAAGCCGGCAACAGGACCTTCGGGCTTGATGTCTATGAGGGCAAACCGGTCGACATGCTCAAGGCGGGCGTCGTTGAACCCCTGCGGGTGAAGACGCAGGCAATAATGAGCGCTACCGAGGCTGCGGTCATGATCCTGCGCATAGACGATGTCATTGCATCGTCAAAGGCAGCAGGTCCTGCTGGTGGTATGCCCCCGGGCGGGATGGGCGGAATGCCACCGGGAATGGAAGATTAATGACACAAGAGCCATTTCCTCATTTTTTTGGTTGTTATTAAAAAACGGGTAACGGCATCAAGATGACGTTCGTGCACTCACGGTAATATGTTCAGTACATTTCTCATCTTTTTTTTAAATTAATCAATCGCAGTCCCTTCGGCGTTCTTTTTTTCTGGTTTGTACATAATTCTTTTGCGATACTGAGTATGGCACAATGATCATCAAAAAACGTGGTCCTTTCCATCGCGAGTATCCTTTGTATAGGACCTGGCAGAAAAATGCTAACAAAATGAATCTGTGAGGTTCTTTTGGCATATTATGCAGCGGACGGATCCCGCTTTTCCGGCAGCATCATCCCACAGACCGCATACATCTCCCCCCCGAACCTTGTTCCCAGTATAGAACCATCGTAAACCGTGCACAGACATTGTTTGATGGAGGGAATTACAATTCGTTGGGTATTTACTCAAAAGATACTTTGTTTCTAACGCACAATCACGCCCCGTGCTCGTAGTGTAAGATGGGGGGAGATCGAGAACAATCGAGTACACAGAGAACGGGGGTTTTGGTATCTTATACGTATTAGCATCTCTATGCATCTCTAAAACCGGAGTTTTATCATATTGCCCCATACTTTTACCCATTAACCACCCGATCATGCGCCAGAACAACGCCAGCACCCTTTCTCTATACCGTCGTGATTAGTCCCTCACCATCTGCTTACAGTCCGGGCAGTACCATCCAATAGGCATGAATCTACAATCCTGCCGGATATAGATCCGCTGCATCTTGATCTGCGCGTTGGTATGCTGGCAGACCCGATGCTTTGGTTTTGGCATGATTAATGTATACAATTTTAACCGGAAAAACCTTTTTAAAACGCTCCGATTCAATATTTCCATAAATGACCGATTGAAAAAATCACTGTCAACAGTGTATTCTTAAAAAAAAATTTCAAACGCAAAAATTTTCGAACAAAAAAATTCCGCATCCAAAAAAAATCGGACATTAAATTTTTTACACCCAAAAAAATCCGGCCCAAAAAATTTTCAGCGCGAAAATTTTCCGGTTCGATCATGAAAAAAGTGACCCGAAATCGATAAGCCTCCGACGTGGACTCTTTCGTAGGCACAGAATTTTTTGCCGGTAAAAATTATATCGCCCGAAAAATTTCGGGCTTTGAAATTTTCATGTGCAAAAATTTCCGGACAAAAAAATTCACACGAAAAAAAATGTAGCAAAAAATTTTGCATCAGAAAAATTTCCGGTTCCTCCAATCATATGATCCAATATAGAGGGTCTCCACAACTCCTCCCGCTCCTCATCATATTCCGTAATTTTCCCGTCTGACATACCCCAAAATCCCCCCTATATATTAGTGCAAATTCGGGACCTTGGTGCCGTACCCAGTGACCTGTCACGGGTCAGATACCCGGCTTAGTGGATGGAGTGCCATTTCGCGTCCGTATATGGGATGCCCCTCCTCCGTAAATGGGGTTCCTGCATCCTTTATAACCGATCATTAGGCCACATGGAGACCCCATCGAATCACCCGGAGAAAATGAGCCCGATACGGGCCCGGATTGGCTAGTTTGGGGGGTCGGGATCGGTACTCGACCGGCCTGATTCGGGCACTTTTCATCCTTATTTTTGGAATTTGCGTTTTAACTGGTTTTTTCACCAGAATACGGCATTATATCAGTTTAAAACCGGCCTGTTTAGAGCTATTTGGACAGCCTGAAACGTCCCAAAGTGTAGTTGAGGGCATGAGAAGAACGCAAAAGCGTTCTTCGAGAGCGTTTTGGAAAGACCGATCGTATCATTGATGGTCACATGGCCTGTCCTCTCCTCACCAGCGGGCCCCGTGAACCGTATCCGTGCCGAAAGAAAACACACCCGGCCCTACAACCGCGTCAGCGTCTTCCACGCTGCGGTCTCGGTCGCCGACTTCCACAACACAATTACTCATACGACCCCAACTCCCGCTTTCATTTACTTTAAACTTTAAGTAAATAACAAAGTAAATAAACCGTGCCACCAATCATCATGAAAAGGAATGGGAAGTATGACAGGAGAGAGAGAAATGCAGAATGATATCCTCTCCATCGTAAACGAATCCGGAGCGCTTAATGCGAAAGTCTTCTCGCTCGTCCGGCTGAAACTGCTCGCGAGCCTTTCCGCTCTCGGGCAGGACGGCGCAACCTACCGCGAACTCAAGGCGGCACTCGACATCAATGACGGTGTGCTGTTTGCAAACCTCAATGTCTTGAAAGACATGGGTTATCTCACTTCGGAGAAGATCACCTCGGAAGGAAAAGAACTCGAACTCTATACCATCACAAACGAAGGACAGGACGAATGGAAGAGAACAAAAACCTGGTTATGCAGGTTCCTCCACTGCGGAGCATGAATATGGAAAAACACAAAAAAGTAATTGCCTTCTTCAAAGAACTGGGCTTTGAATTCACTATCGCACGGTTCGATGACCGACTCATCGCCCAGAAACTCGTCTGCCTGCTTGAGCTTAAGGGTATCAATCTCGGATATCCCTGCAGCATGTACGTACGGGGACCGTATTCCCCGGACCTGACGGAAGACCTGTTCGAATTCAAAAACGAGTTCGAGAATCTGGAAACCGAGTCCCGGCTAAAACCTGCAGAGAAAGAGACCGCGAGCGATCTTAACAGGATCTTCGGTCTCAAGCCTGTTCCTCTCGAAGTCGGGGCAACGTACGGGTATTATGTCCTGCGGCAGAACTGCGATCCGCTCGAAGCATTACGGCAGGTCAAGCGGTTGAAACCATTCTATTCAGAGGCCCAGATCGCTATCGGAATATCAAAAGCAAAAGAGTTCCTTTTCCGGCCTACTCATAAGGATCTCGAAGAACTGAAAAAGGAGACTGGCATCTGGCAGAGGGCTTCATTAAAAACATTAGAGCACTGATCGATGAAGAACGGCGATATCTGGCTTGTTGATCTCTCAGACGCAAAAGGGCATGAACAGAGAGGTGTCCGGCCTGCAATTATTGTGGGAAGTGCAAACGGTCTCACCGTGATCGTCCCGCTAACCAGCAGCATGAACAGTGCCAGGTTCTCGCATACCTACATCATTTCCCCGGGCCCGAAAAATGGTCTCGATGCCGAGAGTATCGCACTCGTGTTCCAGATCGTTACCTTGGACCGGGACCGGTTCCAGCACCGGATCGGCGCAATCAGCGAACAGCAACGGCTGGCGATCGTTGCCCTGATACGGGACCTGCTGGAACTGGATTAACCTTTTTTTTAAAGCACAGCCTAGAAATTCCCCAGACACTGTCCGGGTAATTGAGAGAAAAATTTCAAAAAAAATTCTGAATTAAGAAAAAAAATTTAAAAATTCTAAGAACTTTAAAAAAAAGTTTTGGAGATTTAAAAAAATTTCAAAAAAAATTTCAGGAAATTTTCACGCGGGCATTTTTCATGGTAAAAAGTAAAAAATTAAAACCGCCATTTTAACCTCTTTTTCCAAATAGGAGACATTATTATGGTTTTTACATTTTCAAA
>CAZVFG010000052.1:7718-10539 GCA_964626125.1 uncultured Methanoregula sp. | reverse complement strand
GTACCACTACTTCCCTGCCACCTCCTATGACACTTTCTCAAGGGTGCATTCTCTGCCACCAGGGCGCAAAGATGGTTCTTTTTGTTACGGGACGGTGCGACCGTTCGTGCTGGTACTGCCCGCTTTCGTCTGGCCGCAAAGGAAAAGATGCAGTCTACGCAAATGAGCACCTGATTGAAGATCCTGCCCGGATTATCGAGGAGGCGGAAGCGATGAGCGCCCTTGGTACCGGCGTGACTGGTGGGGAACCGCTGCTGTGCCTCGACCGCGTTACCGGATACTGCCGGATGCTCAAGGATCATTTCGGGAAAGAGCACCAGATCCACCTGTATACGGCACGGGCACCGTCCGACGACGAACTTATCAGGATGCAGGGGCTTGTTGATGAGATCCGGCTCCATCCCCCCCATGAATGCTGGGAGAACATTCTCAGTTCGGATTTTATCCGTTCGGCACAGCGTGCAAAAGAACTGGGATTTGACATCGGCATCGAAGTGCCGGCACTCCCCGGGCTTAACCACCTCATTCCTGCACTCCCATACCTTGACTTTTTAAATATCAATGAACTCGAATGGGGTGAGACGAATGCGGACGAGATGCGGAGGAGGGGGTTTGAGCTGGCCGACGGGGTTCACAATGCAGTGAAGGGTGCACGTGCTTGGGCAGATGAGCTCTGCCGCCATGAAAAAGTCCACTGGTGTTCATCAGCGTTCAAGGACTCGGTGCAGCTGCGCGAGCGGTTGAAGCGCATCGCCCGCAACACCGCGCGTCCGTTCGATGAGATCACGGATGACGGTACAGTGGTGTACGGAGTGGTTGAACCACGTGCCGGCACCATGGCGGCATGTATTGAGCTCTGTCGCAACGAATTCGGGGAAGAGAGTTTTGCCGCCAACGTCGACCATATTGATATGGCATGGTGGGTCCTCGCACACCTAGCAGAGAGCCTGCCGGGAAAAAAGTACATTGTCGAGAGGTACCCGAACGGGGGATTGGTTGTCGAGGTGACACCCCTGTGATCCAGGAGAGCCTGCTTGAACCGCTCTACGAGCGGTTCCTCCGGATGCGGTTCCACCACACCCCGCGCCATATCGCAATCATCCAGGACGGGAATCGCCGCTTTGCCCAGTCGATCGGCATGAACACCGCGGAAGGTCACCGCGCCGGGGCACAGAAAACCGAGGAGATGCTTGACTGGGCGCATGAACTCGGCATCCACCATATCACCCTCTACACATTCTCAACCGAGAACTTCCGTCGTGGTGAGGATGAGATCGGTGACCTGTTTGCCCTTTTTAAAGAGAAGTTCACCCGGGTCCTTACGGATGAACGCGTGCAGCGGTACAAAATCCGGGTGCAGATGGTCGGCGACCGGTCCCTCCTCCCCCCGGACCTTCTTGATGCCATCAGCAGCGCAGAAGAAGCGACGAAGGATTATTCCGGTTTTTACCTCAACATCGCCATCGCTTACGGGGGGAGAAATGAGATCGTTCTTGCCGCCCGGGATATCCTCTCGTCAGTGCAGGACGGTGTGATTTCACCCGATGCCATCGATGTGGCGATGGTCGAATCGCACCTCCATGAAGGTAAGGGATTGCCACCCGTCGACCTGATCATTCGCACGGGAAACGACTGGCGCACCTCAAATTTTCTGCCGTGGCTCGCAAATGGTCACGAGTCCGCCGTTTATTTCTGCGCCCCCTACTGGCCGCTCTTTCGCAAAATCGACCTTCTCCGTGCGATTCGCGTCTATGACCAGCGGATCCGGGCAATGGAGTGACTGACCTTTTGGATATCAAATTCACATCGCCCACCGCTGGCTCTATATCCATCCCGGAAAGAATAGAAGATAGATGAATCATGACTGCTCATAACAAAGAGGGCGTCCAGTGGCGGCAGACATCAGTACTGATCCGTGCGGATATTTTTGCACAGGTCCATGAACAGGGGCTCAATATCAGCCATGAATGCAACCGGGCTCTGGCGGATCTTGTAGGTATCGATTACCAGCAGCAGCAGCTCCCGGAAGAAACACCGAAAGAACCGGTGATCACTGCACCAGATGAAAAAACAGGTCGTGCCACTGCAGGTTCAGGAAAAGAAAACAGATCCCTCCGCCCGGTACTGAACGCAGATGATCCCAAAACGCCTGCAAGGGTTTTGCAGCTGAAAAAAGACCTCGTCGCCCTTAAATCCCATCAGGACCGAACGATCTCATCAGGATCAGGGCAAAAAAAACAGCAGGACCCGTCACCACCATCCGATCAACCGGTATCATTGCCCCGCAGCCGGAAAAAGGAAAAGACCGACCTGGCAAAAAGGAAGGGCAGGGAGACCGCAATCAAACGGTTTGTGAGCACGAGGGTGGTGCGCACCGATGCAGAAAGCAGTGATGGCGGTGTTGTTCCCAAAGACGAAATGTACCAGCGGTTTGTGCGATGGTGCCGGGCGAACTCTGTGTCCCCGGTTCCCGACAAGCGGTCGTTTTCCGTTGCACTTAAAAACCGGTTCGTGTTCCGGGAAACAACAGTGAATAATGTAGCGTGCTGGGTCAATGTGGCGATGAAATAGCCCATTATTTCCCGAACCGCCGGACCCGTGACTGATAGTCCCGCAGGATTCGCAGAAAATCCACTTTCCTGAACGAAGTCCAGTTCACATCAGAAAAGAAGAGCTCGGAATACACCGATTGCCAGATAAGAAAATCGGTGAGGTGATCCCCCCCGCTCTTGACGACGATATCAGGGACATATTTGAAGGTGAGATAGGACTCCAGCATTCGTTCGTCAACCTGCTCAGGGCGAATTTTATTTCGGGCCAT
>CAZVFG010000052.1:0-7618 GCA_964626125.1 uncultured Methanoregula sp. | reverse complement strand
CTTGATGATGTACTGCCAGCCGTATCCACCCACATTAATAACCCTCTTGAGAAAAGAATAATGGAACAGATGATCATCGACCCCTCTTTACGGGAGGATTTCCTCGAGGCAATCTTTATTCTGGCACGGGACGGCAAACGCCCTCCCTTGATCCACGAGATAGCCTCAGCACTCCGGAAACCTGATGGGGAGATACCATCCACTCTGAAGATCCTCGAGGAAAACGGGGACATAATTCCGGTTGATCAGGGCAGAATCGCCCTGACCCCGCAGGGACAGGAACTGGGTATGCGGGTAGTAAAAAAGCACGAGACCCTCCAGTGTTTTTTTTCAGAGATTCTGGGGATGGATGGACCCTCCGCCTCAAACGAAGCCTGTACGTTGGAGCATGCGGTGTCGGATGAGACGATCAACCGCCTTGGCACCTACCTGAAATATTCCCCTTCCCGGCTGCAGAAGGAGACAGAACCCGTCTGGGGGACGGCATGCCCGCTCAGCGCACTGACCGATTTTAATGAGGGCGACGACGTGGTCGTCCAGCAGATCCTCGGGCAGGAAAGGGCGAACCGCCTCCTTGACCTCGGCGTGGTGCCCGGCGAACGCGTGAGGATCAAGCGCAAGCTGGCAAACCAGGCGCTGGTCGTCCAGGTGAAGGGGTGCGACGTGGCACTCAGCCCCGAAGTCGCGGCTTCCATCTGTGTGGAGCGGGCGCCATGAGGTTTGCCCTGATCGGCAACCCCGGCGTCGGGAAATCAACGATCTTCAACCAGCTCACCGGTCTTGGGGTGGAGGTCAACCGGTACCCCGGGTCAGTGGTGGCACTCGAAACGGGGAACGTCTGTTATAAGAACGAGAAATTCGAGATCGTCGACCTGCCCGGAATCTACTCCCTCGACGGCAGCTCAGATGAGGAAATACTCGTCCGCCAGTTTCTTGACGAGAGGAAAGCCGGTGCCCTCATCGCCGTACTCGACGCAACGAGGCTGGAACGGAACCTCTACCTCCTCCTGCAGGTGGCAGAGTACCGCATGCCGATGATCGCTGTCGTCAACAAGATCGACGAGGCGGAGAGGTCGGGGCTCACCATCGATACCCGTCGCCTCTCGGAACTGCTCGGGATGGAAGTGATCGCGGTTGCGGCACGGCAGGGGAGAAACATTGACCGGATCGTTCCTGTGGCGCTCGTTTCTGCCCGCCCCCCCGGTGTCCTGACGCCCTACGACCACCATATCGAGGCCGCCCTGACAAGCCTGGAAAAGACGCTCTCGACACCACGGCACAGGAACCTGCTTGCACTTCAGGGAGTGAGTGAAGACCCCATGCTCCGTGACTCCGCCGGATCGATCGCACGGGAGATTGAACAGCGGCACCGCATGTCAGTGCACCAGATCATCGCGACGAACCGGCACAACTTTTCCCGCCATCTTGCTGCCGAGGCGGTGGCAATCGGTGAGAGAAAGAGACCGTTTGATCTGGATCGCCTGCTCACCCGCACCATGCCCGGCATCCCGATCCTCTTTGCAATTCTCGTTTTCATTCTCCTCTCCGTTTTTGTGATCGGCTCTTGGCTGGAGGGAATCATCGTTGCAGGGTTTGCCGCCCATGTGATCGCGCCCTTCACTGCGCTGGGGCTGCCACCGCTCCCTGCCCAGATCGGTTTATCGCTCCTGGTCGCACTTCAGGCCGGTTTTGGCATTGCTTTCCCGTTCGTATTTATATTCTATCTGGCGCTCTCTTTTCTTGAGGACACGGGATACATGACACGTGCGGCGTTCCTCGCGGATCGGGCCATGCACCGCCTCGGGCTGCACGGTGAAGCGATCATTCCGATGGTTATCGGGTTCGGGTGCACGGTGCCGGCCATCATGAGCATCCGGATCCTCAAGACCCGGCGCGAAAAGACGATTGCGGCGTTCCTGATCACGATGATCCCCTGTTCTGCCCGCACGGTCGTGATCGCAGGCATTGTCGCAGCATTTGTCGGGATCCTCTGGGCGTTCTCCATCTACCTGATCATCTTTGTCCTGATCATCGTTTCTGCTATCTTTCTCTCGCGCATCACCCCGGGCGAACAGTTCGGGATGATTGTCGAGATGACGCCGCTGCGGCGCCCCCAGCCGGCGCTCGTCCTCACCAAGGCATGGATCCGGATCAAGGAATTCCTGTTCATCGCCATGCCGGTACTGATTGTCACGAGTATTGCACTGGGGCTGCTCCAGTATTCCGGGATCATTGATGCACTGCAGGGTATGGTCGCACCCCTGACCATGTCGCTCCTCGGGCTGCCCCCGTATGCGTCCACTGCGCTGCTGTTCGGCATCTTCAGGAAGGAACTTGCATTCGAAACACTGGCGGTGCTCAGCGGGACTGCAGACCTCGGGTCCGTCATGAGCGCCGTCCAGCTCTACACCTTTGCGGTAATCAGCGTCCTCTTTGTCCCCTGTGTCTCGACGATCGCGGTGCTCTACCGGACCCTTGGGGCGAGGATCACGGTGCTTGCCTCGGTCTATTCGGTCAGCCTTGGCATTTTTATCGGAGCCCTTATAAATCTTCTGATGAAATGACTGATCATTAAATGTATAATTTCAAGTCAGGACTGGTGCAGATCGATTCGGTATCCGGCGGGTTTGAGGCGGGCACCAATTTTCTCGTGCTGGCACCCCCGATGAGCTTCGCCGAAGAACTTGCTTATTCCTTTACAAAACCGCTGCACGGAGAATATGCGATCATCCTCTCCACCAACGATCGGGCAGCAGAGGTTATCGATGCCTTCAAACTGATCGGTGTGGACAAGCGGTATGTCGGAACCATCGATGCGATCACCAAGAGCTCGACACCGGGTATCGTCGACACCAGCCGGCTTATGTTTGTTGCCAGTCCGACGGATCTTACCGGGATCGGGATCAAGTTCTCCAAGATGGTTGAGCTGATCTTTGACGGGGAATTTACAGAGGGGGAGTCCGGGCTCTTCCCCCCGCCAATCCGGTTCTGCGTCAACTCTGTCTCCACTCTGCTCATGTACCGCAAACTGGAAGTCCTGTACCAGTTCCTCCATGTACTCACATCGAAACTGAAAAAGATTGACGGTGTGGGATTCTACCTTCTCAACAGGGAATCTTTTGATGAAAAGACGATTTCGCTCATTAAACAGCTGATGACAGGCGTAATCGAAGTCAAAGTGGAACAGAACACCCATTACATGCGCATCCAGGGAATGAAGGGCGTGTCCTCTGACTGGCTGAAATTTTTGATCCAGAAGGGACAGGTGGTGATCCTCCCATGATCTTCACCGGCATTTCCGGGATCGACGATATGCTGGGTGGGGGCATCCCAAGTGGCAGCTGGGTGCTCTACAGCATGGAACCTGGTGTGGACGGGCAGCTCTTCATGATCTCCACCCTTTTATCAGCATTGAGAGAAGGACGCTCCTGTCTTGTCATACTGCCCCATACAACATTTGACATTTTCAAACATGATGCAGTCACGAAAAGCGGCTGTTCCCCTGAAATCTTTGACAAAAAGATCATCTATATTGATGCTGCAGACCGCGAACGCATTCAAAAAAGCAGCCGGAAACCAAAGGACGCGCAAAAGAAATGGGAAGCACGGATCGAAAAGATCTGCATTGAAAACGCCGTTGAAGTTGTTTTCCTCTACCTTGACCTGTTATATGATGATCTCGGACTTGAAGGGGCACTCTCGGTAGCAAATTCTGCAAAGACGACAAGTAAAACAACAGTGATCGTCGAATACCTGAATCTCGAAGGGAAACGTTCTATCAACCGCTTCTTCAGGAAATATTCATTTGATCTGATCATCTCCGTCAGCTCCGCGTTCCGCTCGCGGCCCCATTTTGACTACTTCACGCTGCTGCATACTTCATGGTGGCCGGTGCCGAAACGGTCGGTCCCGTTTATCACCACGGAAGGGGAGGTGGTGCCTTTCATCCCGAAGATCGTTGTCACAGGGCCGGCACATTCGGGGAAGTCTACGTTTGTCACCAATTCATCGGATTTCGGCATATCAATCGATCGTCGGGACACCATGGGTGATCCGACAACCGTCGCCATGGACTTTGGCTGGCTGCGCTGGCAGGACTTTGATATAACGCTCTATGGAACACCGGGGCAGACAAGGTTTGATCCCGTCGTCCCGAAACTGCTCAACAATGCGATGGGCGCCGTGCTCCTCATCGATGCGACCAAGCCGCAGGCCCTTGAACGCGCCCTCCACTATATCCAGCTGATCCGGGAAAAACATCTGCCCATGGTGGTTGCCGCGAACAAGGCAGATCTTCATGATACCATGAGCGATAGCGAGATACGGAAACGGTTGAATCTCTCCAAGGAGGTGCCGATATACTTTATCTCTGCAACCCGCAAAGCGGATGTACGGTTTGTCCTCGAATCGCTGGTGGACGTTATCTCAAAGTCCAAGCACTGATCTCTTTGTGCCGGAACCGGGATCGGTTTGTCATCAGGACGGGGTGGTGGATGCAGCATGCTGACGTTTGTCGGGCTCGGTCTTTACGATAAGGATGACGTGTCAGAGAAAGGGCAGGTTTGTATCGATAGAGCAGATACCATCTACCTTGATGGGTATACCTCGCGGCTGATGGGATCATCGGTCGAAGAACTCGAACAGCATTATAAAAAACCGGTACATCTGCTCACCCGTGAGGACGTCGAACACCACCCCGATGAACTGCTGGAGCGGGCTGCATCGGCGAATGTTGCATTTCTTACGGCGGGTGATCCCATGGTCTCCACCACCCATACCGATCTGCGGATACGTGCTGCAGAACGTGGCATCAGGACCGCAATCATCCACGGTGCTTCCATTTCGAGTGCCGTCTGCGGGATCTCTGGCCTTCAGAACTACCGGTTTGGCAAATCCTGCTCCCTGCCATTCCCGCAGAAGAACTGGTCTCCCACGACGCCGGTAGATGTGATCGCGGGGAACCTCGCCCTGAACCTTCATACCCTTGTCTATCTCGATATACAGGACGGGCGGTACATGACGGTCGGTGAGGCAGTCGACCTGATCGAGACGATCGCAGCACAAAAAAATATCTCCATCCCGCTCTATATCGGCATCGCCCGTGCGGGGTCTGATCAACCTGTCGTCTGTGCGGGGAGTGCCGGGCGGGTCCGGGCAACCGACTTTGGGGCCCCGCTCCACATCCTCATCGTCCCGGGCGAACTGCACGATATGGAGAGAAAGTATCTGGAGATGTTCGCCGGCTTATGATGGTATCAGACTGCGGGCACCTGCTCTCAGAAATCACCGGTTCCGCCCGGATCCCTGCACCGGATGCAACCCTCCTCCATGCCACGGCAACCGATATCATCGGGATGGTGACCGCGTACCAGCGGGACGGCACAAATTTTCTTTCCTCTGGTGACTGGGTGAACGCGCTCGCTGCATTCTGGTACGGGTTCGGGTGGCTGCATTTCGGTGCCGTTTTTGGGTATCTCGAGATCCCGTCGGGAGCCTGCCCTCTCGGCACCCCGCCCGAACCGGCTCCCGCACGGTGTTCCGGACAACTGCAGGAAAAAAGCGTGCGGTATGCACGCCTGCTGGACACGGCACGGGCAGCCGTCGTGCCCGCTTCGGAACAGGGGACCGTGATGCATGGTGCTGCAGAAACCGTCCTTTTCATCACCGCTGTTTATGCAGGCCAGGGAACGAGGTACCAGCTGCAGGGGAATGCCGAAACTGCGCTTGCCTGTTTCAGTTACGGGCACGGGTGGCTTGATGCGGCAGTACGGGCAGGACTGTTCCGTATCACGGCAGAACGGGATCTCTTCACCGTTTGAAACGTTGACTCATCCCCACCTTTTTCCTGCTGCCGGTGCACAAAATAAAAAGGGTTTATACTTTGACCTGTAACTTCTTACGATAAACAGTAGAATCCAGGTCACTTTTCATTCAGACGGGTGTGAGATCGGTGGAGAAGTCCCGGCGGAACTGGCTTTATATTTCAGTCGGGTTCTCCCTCCTTGTCCTCATCATCATCCTGTACCTGACGATCAATGAAAATACGCTCCAGTATCTCAGGCAGGTCAACCCTGTTTTTCTGCTTTTTGCGTTCCTCACCCATATTCTCACGATGTGCTTCTGGGCATGGCGCGTCCAGAAGATGTCCGGCTCCCTCGGCTACCGCATCGGATTCTTTTACAGCTTGAATCTTGTCTTTGCCAACCTGCTTGCTGCCGCAGTCACTCCCGCACAGGCGGGCGGCGAACCGGTCCGGATCCACGAGCTTTATAAGGCAGATGTCCCCCTTGGCGACGCGACTGCTGTGGTGATCATGGAACGGGTGCTTGACGGTATCGCACTGGCAGGTCTTGCTGCGTTCTCCATGCTCGTCCTGACAGAACAGTGGAAGAGCCTGGGTGAAATCTCGGAGGTAATGGTATATGTAACCTGGATTTTTGTTGCCGGCTGCCTTTTCCTCTTTTACCTCGCCGTAAAGAGACCTGACGTGGTAAAAAAGGTGGTGAACCGTTGTGTCCGATTCCTGACAAAAACCTGGGAGAGTTCAGCCATCGAGGAACTGATCGCACGGGCCGACAAGGAGATCGACAACTTCCACGGTGCGGTGATACGGTTCGTCAAAACCGCGAAGGGGGGGCTTTTCTGGGGAATGCTGTTCACGCTCCTGTACTGGGTTTCTGAATGTGTTACAGCGTCGCTGATACTTCTCGGCCTCGGCCAGCCCCCCCTGCTTTTTGAATCCTTTGTGATCAACCTGATTCTCGCGATCCTGATGATGATGCCGCTTACTCCGGGAAGTTCGGGGATTGCCGAGGTTGGTGCAACGTCCATGTATGCGCTGTTCATTCCCGCTTCGATTGTCGGCATTTTTGTCGTGATCTGGAGGCTCGTCCTGTACTATTTTAACATCGCTCTGGGGATCCTTTCAAGTATCATCATTGTCAGAAGGGAAGCGCATTCCCGCTGAACTGTCCCGCACCTGAACCCTTATCTGGATGCAGGGCAATCCTCTCTCACAAATGACAACCGTTCCCTGTTCCGTCAAAGGAGTCTTTGTCGTTGTAAGCCCGTCGGGCACCGTCCCGGTTGTCGTACTCTCGGACGGGGGTGAGCGGGTGCTGCCGATCTTTGTGGGGCTCTTGGAAGCGGTGTCCATCAACAGCGCGAAGAACAGGGAAGTGCTTCCCCGGCCGTTCACCCATGACCTCTTTTTGGAGACATTTGAAAAGTTTGGCATCACGCTTCGGTCTCTCCAGATCGATTCGATCCAGGATGGTGTCTATTACGCTCAGCTGATCCTCTCCTCAGAAACGAAGGATATCCGTGTGGACTGCCGCCCGAGCGACGGAATTGCACTCGCGCTGCGGGGGAATGCCCCCATCTATGTTGATGACAGCGTAATAGAGGCCGCTGGACACCCGGAGAGCGACCTGCCCCCGATGACAGACATTGCAGCGTTCCTGCAGAAATGAAAAACCCGGCTCCTGGGGAAATGCCAAGGAAAAATTCTTAACACTTACGGTTTCTGAATCCCTTTGAGTGCCACATGGTATCTTGGCACGTCATATGGGGAATTTTTTTGGAGGGATAAGAACTGACGGTTTCTCCAGAGCGTGCC
>CAZVFG010000051.1:8724-10684 GCA_964626125.1 uncultured Methanoregula sp. | reverse complement strand
ATATTAACCGGAATCTCTGCGACCATTATCGGGTTTTCGATGCCGTAGACGTCATTTAAGTCTACGTACAATCTCCTTGCTGCATCACTCAACCGGTACAGCTGGGAAACGGGATGCTGGGTCGAGACGATCTTCTTTGCCCGGTAGAACATGTCCGACCACAGGTCGACACCTTTCCGGATATCGTCCCTGCTGACATTGAACCGTGCGTTGTACCGGGCGAACGAAGCTCCCAACCGGGGGATGAGTGTGTTAAAATCCTGAGTATAAGGGATACTGCCCGACCCTTTCACATCAGAGACCAGTTCGTACATGGTGTCAACAATTGAGCGTTGAAGGTTGTCCGGTACAACGGGCTGCATCAGCAGCGCGTCGAGCATGAATGCTGTTACCAGCGGTTTCTGGGCCTGGTGCGTCTCTTTGTATTTTGAAAGGTTTTTTATCTCGGCATCCAGTACGAGGGGGATATGCATGGGGATGCGTTCCGGGTTGAGAAAGGCGAGGTTGATCTCCTGACTTCTGAGTTTGGAGTAATCCTCTTCCTGGATGGATAAACGGTAGAAATAATCGGAGGACTCCTTTTTCAGCTCAGCGGGGATGATTTCCATGCTGCGCTTAAAGCCGTACCAGGGTTTTGTTTTTCCCAGCACTGCTGCATTGATCCCCCCTTTCTGATCCGGAAGTGGCGGGGACGAGATCGTATACAGGGCAGAACACATGGCGATCTCATTGACAACTTCCTCTTCCCCGATAAAGGGCAGCCGGAAAAAGTCGGTAACTTCATCGGGATGGAGCAGGGAACGGTTCCTGATGAGAGTCTTTGGATCGACCTGTTCATACGAAGTAATGCAGTGAATCAGGAGCCGGAAGTACCCTGTATGATCCTTCAGGATCTCTTCCCTGGTTTCAGATACTGAAACTTTGACAAGCGCACCTTTTTGCGGTGGGGGGCAGAGTGCAACATAGACTTCCCGACGGGGTGTTTTCAGAAAGGGGGAGGGATCGAGATAGAAGATATTGCCTCCGGTATTGACAGGACGGACAAAGCCCAGATCCTTCTGCCGGAACAGGATCTCCTTTTCGATCTCGGAGAAGCTGTACCCGTACATTCTCTGGCTGAGGGATGCCATAGTGCGTGAACCTGTGTTCTTATTCTCAATGATTTCTTCTGGTATCAGGATTCCGATGCGGAACAACACGTCCTTAATAGTACGAGAGTCCGGACTACCGGCTCTGGTTGCACTGTAGGGATTTTCCCATCAAAAGGATTGTGATTTATTCCTGACATCACAGTTCCCTGTTTGTCCCGGATCACGAGATGATCCTGCTGACCGGGTACCCGAGAGCCTCAAGGGCGTTCATGGCTTCGGATATTTCATTCTCCGCCCGATCGAGCTGGATTTCCAGCAGTTTCAGCGACACCGGCTGTCTTTCCGTTTCCTGAATATATCTGAGGATATCTGCCTTGCATCCTTTCAGGCGACCGAGTTCGTCATGAATGCTCTCATCGGAGAGGAGATCGTACTTCTCCCCCACATCCGTCAGTTCAGCAACGGTCTGGTCCGGGGTCATGACCAGATCTTCTTCTGACAATGTTCCTATTGCCTCCCTGACTTCGCCTAAAGGAATGCGTAATTCATCGGCAATATCCTCCGCATCCTTCGGACCTTCCCGCTGGAGCAGCAGGAGCACCCTGCGTTCCGCAAGCTGGAGATTGAGGTTCATTTTTTCACCGGTGAAAACCTTGGCGGGGCGGTTCATATTCTTAGGCACTACGGGGGGTGAAAGTGAGTGTCGTATCAGCAATCGGGTTACAAATGGCGCCCACCATAGAAAGTTATATCCAACGTTTCGACAGGTACTCTTTGCCATTTTCCAGTCTCATGTCATTTGGCGCGATCACGTTTGCCATGGTAAACATCTTGCCGGAACCCGTGACGCCCAAGAGGGTCAGGTACTG
>CAZVFG010000051.1:6400-8624 GCA_964626125.1 uncultured Methanoregula sp. | reverse complement strand
CCGGGGCAGCGGTTTTACGGTCACCATCACGGGAAGGCCCGGTACCGCGTATTACATCTGGCTGGCACGGACGTTTGATCTCAGCGGCGAGCCGGGCGACCAGCCCCCGCTCGTCATGGCCAACCAGTTAAACGTGGTGCAGGACCCGCCCGGAGGTCCCTATACCATCGGATCATACCGGTACTTTAACGGCAACGGCAGAATGATCCTCGATGATGTCGCGCCATCGTCTTCTTCTGTCCCAAACACCAGCTACTACGCGCAGGTGACTACTGATAGTGACGGGAACGCCGTGGTCGGGTTCCGGACCTCGTCTGCAACGGCAGCAAAACAATTTTCGGTCCGCGCCCAGAACCCGCAGTCGCCCGGTGAAACGGTGTACCTGAAACCGGGACTACCGGCACAAAAGGTTACCCCGACAGCGGCAGCTGTCACTCCGCAGCCAGCGAACACGGCACTCACCCGGTTACCATCGCTGCCACTGATCGAGGCACCCCCGCCGGCTCCTGAAGTACCGGTTCCACCACCCCTGACATCAGCAGTCCCCGTGCCCACAACCCTGCGGCAGACCCCTGTTGAACTACCCCTGATCCTTACGGCTGCTTTAGCGGGACTCTGCATCATGCGGCGGTCCCGGTAATATGGTGGGGCACGGTAAAGAACCCCACAGGATTTTTTTAGCCATGACGGATCTAACCCGATTGATAAGCATGTGCTCCCTCCCGCCTTTTCCGGTGACCTGGAACCAGTCAGTGACAGGCGAGAGGTAAGGGGAATCCGGACAAGCCTGTTTCCTCTCCGGACAGAATCGCGATTACGTCGTACACGATAAAACAATCGGGCGATGCGTTTTGGACCAGGTATTAAAGGAACATTGGAAAAGAGGGCAGACTATTCCGACCGTATCCACGCATTTGCATCAATGGGGGATCCCTCTTCCAGCTCGGCCTGAACGTTAAAATAATCCGCGATATGGTCCGGAGATAGAATGATCACATCTCCATCGCGCCTGATGAAATCCTTTGCCCGGGCAAGAACGAGAATTGGTATGACATCATACGGGTAGGACGCCGCATGATGATCTTTCAAATCGCTCGCGGAAGCACCAGCCTGATCAACATCAGCCCGGATAATTTTATCATTATCCCTGAATTCGAGAGTGAAAATTGACGAGCCAAGGATGATCACACCGTAGAGGTTCCCTCTTTTGCGAGGCAGTTCGTATTCAAAAATGATGGTATAATTTTCCAGCTCTGGTTTTAACTGTATTAATTGTTTCAGCTCTTTTTTCAGGGTATCAAACGAATATTCCCACGCAGATTTCTGGCGTTCATCTGCAGGACAGTTCATGCACACCTGATGATGTCCGAGCAGTGCACCCAGCCAGTCTGACCGGTAGAGTGTGAGGAATAGCAGAATTGTCCCGGACCAGCCGTACGGCCTATTGTTTTGAGCGTTCATCATCAAGTCCGTACCTTCTTCTTAAACAGAATTTATTTATTGAGACATTAATGGTTTGCCCTTTTCGTCCCGGCCCCCTGATCCCGGTGCACGCATCTTTCGCCACCCCCGATTAACACCCTTATCTGCCTGCCCCGCTCTCCCGGAATAATCGTGCTTTTCTCCTTTCCCGCCGGCTTTTCCTGGTACCTGTCACGGGCCCGCTGACCCTACAGTTCGCAGACCTGCACCGGTTCCTTACCTGTCCTTGCCTGCCCCAACCAGGCCTCCCGTCGTGATCACCTCCTCCTGAGGAGAATTCAAGCCCAATCCAGGCTCCGATTCCCCCTTCTCACGGGCGGATATGCCATCGACCGCGTTCAGGTGTCCACCGCCTTTTTTATTTCCTTGATAATCGCATATTTTTAAAAAATATCCTTTATAACCAAGGGAAAAATTGCTCTTTAGCGGACGTGCAGCAGGCCCGTTTTTGCCATGATGTTTTATCTGATCGGACCTAAAAAAGGCTGCCGGAATGCGGCTATTGCCCTGTTTTAAAGAGTCGGGCTTAAACGGCTCCGTCTGGCGGGAAAAAGATTATACTGGTCCCGTTTAAGATATATAAAGGGGGTGCCGGGGGGTGGGACAGGTAAACGGGGTGGAAATTTCCGGAATGATTCTGAAATAACATTCCGGGAAAAAAATTTTGGAACTTTAAAAATTTTTCAAAAAAAATTCGGGGCCGGAAAAATTTTACGAAAAAAGGTTTGAAAATAAAAAAATC
>CAZVFG010000051.1:4372-6300 GCA_964626125.1 uncultured Methanoregula sp. | reverse complement strand
AAAAAAATCCCAAAACGAATTATTAGAGATTTGAAATTTTTAAAAAAAATTTGCCCCTTCGATTATTTCCCAAACGAGAAATCGACCCGGTAATCTTCCATGCATTCGCCGTCAAGCACCGTTTCATACGTCCTGGAATCTTTCGGTCCGATCGAGCCGGCAAAGACGGATTTCGAGTCCCGGATCGTGCCGGTCCTGGTATTCACCAGGTTGAAATGCAGCACCACATTGTCCGCAGGCATGGTCCCCGCGTTGTATGCATAACCGGAGACCTGGTCATAGCAGCCGATCACGGGCGACCAGCGTTCAGTGGATTCATAATGCGCACGCAGGTCTCCCTGCGGGCTCTCCCGTACCGTGGTGCCGGTGCACCCTGCACAGAATGCGAGGGCAATGAGAAAAGCAATGACGACTGCTGTTGCTTTCATGGATTCTTTCTCCCGTTCCATTGTAGGTAATGTACCTTGTCCGTTCTTCTGCATACGTTTGTCCCCCGGAATCCATAGAAGTTCCTGTCTCCCCTATCCATGGCACTGGATCAGCGCCCTTGCCGGAAATTCAGATCCATGCCAGAATCCGGTAGTGGTTCCGGGCAGCCAGGAAAATCCGCCGCATTCGCCCGGCAACCCGGGATCAACGGTGTGACACTGGTGGTGAACAGAGCTTACAAACATTATGAGGAACGCAATCAAAAAAATGATGATGGGAGAATGGGCACTATTTCCTCAAATGATGTGGTTGCCGTACGGGCCTGCTGTCCTCAGATCCGAACCTCCGGTACACCCCTTTCTATGGAATGAATCCGGGTTCCCTGATGGGATCCGCCAGTTTGCTACCGCTCTCACGGGACGGGGTGTCCCATCGTTCATTCCAGGATAAGGGACTGGAAAGAAAAAGGTTCATGGTTCGTGCATGAACAGGGGCAAGCTTTGTATGATTCCATGAACAGATAGAAGGTGAATGACAGTTACCGGAACAGCAGGAGGGGTTGAACGCTCCCTGCTCATCATCGCACTCCTCTTCATCATATGTATTGCGATAAAAATGACCGCATACATTGTCAATATCCTGATCATCTCGCTCATTCTCACCCTGCTTGCACTCCCCGTTCTGAACCTGTTAAAAAGGAGGGGGATGTCTCATGGTGCTGCTGTGACCGTCGTTACCGTTGCTGCCGCCCTTGGTATTCTGGTATTGGGCCTGGCGACGGTCTATTCGTTCAATGTGCTCGTGGCGGATCTCCCGCTCTATCAGGCAGAGCTCAACCAGAGGATAAGCGAGGTAACGGCATTTCTGGCTCATCAGGGCATCGATGCAGGGGCATTATTGCCCTCCTCTTTGAACCTGAATGCCGTCACGGAGATGGCCATGTCGTCAGCACTGAGCATCGGTGACACCCTGCTCTACGTATTTTTCATTGCCGTGACAAGCATTTTTATGCTCCTTGAAGTGCCGCATTTTTCACGCCGGATTGAGAAGATCCTGAGTAAAGAGCCTGAAAAACTCAGACAGATGTCCCGCATGAGCCGGTATGTCATCGATTTCATCATTGTGAGAACCGAGACAAACCTTGTCCACGGCATTCTCTTTGGCGGCATTCTCTCCCTGATGGGGGTCCATGCCGCGATGCTCTGGGGTATTTTAACTTTCATCCTTGGCTATATTCCATATCTCGGGCTTGTCATTGCAGCCACCCCTGCCATCTTCTTTGCGTATCTCCAGTTTGGTATCTGGGGAGCAGGTGCCGTGGTCGCGGTGGTCTGCGTGCTCAATCTCATCGTGGAGAACCCGGTCTTTTCGTACTTAGCATCACGCAGGTTCGAGATCCCGGCGATCATCGTGATCCTTTCTGTCATATTCTGGGGATGGCTGCTCGGCCTTCCCGGCATGCTCTTTTCTGTCCCGATCACGCTGATGGCGCTGATCCT
>CAZVFG010000051.1:0-4272 GCA_964626125.1 uncultured Methanoregula sp. | reverse complement strand
ATTCTGGGTCACCGGGGACCGCAGGGGCAGGTCAGCCTGTTCGCCATCTTTGCGTATATGCTCCCGGCACTCGCAGCACTTTTGTTTACGCCGCGCCTGATCCAAGTTTTTGGCGGGAAACTCACCTATGAATGGTCGGGAATGACATCGGTAATCGGGCTTGTGATCTCACTCTTTATCTCGCTTTCACCGGTTCTCCTCTTCACCTCTTCATTTTCGCTCTTTTTTGCCATCTCCCTTGCCTTTGTGTTTGCGTTCCGGATGCTGCTCCTTGCGGCAGTCGTGAATTTCCATATCTCCCGTGTTGTTGTTCCTGCCCTCCTTCAGAGCGGGATCGCGGTCGCATTCGCAACGTCCTATCTCGGGACAAACTTCCTGTTGCTTTCGGTCCTGCTCCACGGTAGTTTTGCTATCGGCGTGGTTGTTTTTATCCTTGTTATCGAACGCCCGATGAAAGCAAATTTTAAAATCGGGCCGCTTGAACTGGCCAATGCCTTTTTGGCACATCTCTTTGAAGGTTCCAAGAAACTGGATGACTATTTCCGGAGCATCGGCGAAAAGGTGATCGTTCCGCAGGTCTCGCTCGTTTTTGCCCGTGACAGGACACCAGACGTGATTGTAACGATCCCAAATGTACACCCCGGTCCGCTGGGAGAGATTGGCGGGAGCAACCTGCCAAAGATCCTCCATTATATGCTCGGTGAGGGATCAATGGTCCTCCATGGCAGTTCGACCCATGACTTCAACCCTGTTGATGAGACCGAAGTGAGAAAGGTTGGAGACGCGGTTGTGCAATCGCTGCCTTCAACCCACCCGCACCAGACATGCAGCGTTTCGCGCCGGTATTGTACCGGTTCGGTTGACGTGCTGGCACAGGTGTTCGGGGACGCAGTCATCCTTGTTGCAACGCGTTCCCCTGAGGTGACCGAGGATCTTGACTTTTCGATCGGGTTTGCTATCATGAAGTCAGGGGAACGGTACTTTTCCCATGTCGGATTTGTGGATGCCCACAACTCCATGAGCACCCTTGAGCCGGGGGTGAGCCCGGCATCTGCCCTTGCCATGGAATATATTGAGGCAAGTGAGATGGCGCTCAAAGATGTTTCAGGCAGGGACCGGTACAATTTTTCAATCGGGTACGCAGCACGGACACTCCCGTTTACTAGGGAACAGGGATTCGGCGACCTCGGTGTGCAGGTGATGGTGGTGATCGGAGGGGGACAAAAGACCGGGTATGTACTCTTTGATGGAAATAACATGGAGACCGGTGTCAGGGAGGAGCTCCGGCGCCGGTTGCGTGCGCATGTCGACGAATGCGAGGTCATGACCACCGACACGCATGTTGTCAATACGGTCTCGGGAAAAAACCAGGTCGGCCTGAGAGTTCCGGTCGACGAATTTTATCCCTTCGTAAAAAAAGCGGTGACCGATGCAATCGATGACGCGGCACCTGCCAGCACGGGTAGTTCGACTGCATGGTGCCGGGACATCGTGATCTTCGGTTCGCAGCGGATATCCCAGATCGCCTCAACGGTGAACGGGATGATGGGCTTTATGCTCCCGGTGGCAATTATCATCCTCATCTGTGCGTTTCTGACAACCGCAATGGCCTATCTTGTCCTGACGTATTGAGGATTCAAAAGCGTGAATTGATTAAAATATTTGGAATGAATGAAACATTCGGATTTTTTTTTTAAAATATCTGATTTTAATGAATAGTTCTGATAGGTATGATCTGTATTTTTTCCATACCCGATGTTTTTGATGATAACAATGCCATACAAATAGTTAAAGTTATAATACTAAATGTCAAATATACTTTACAAAGGGAGCCCTATGAAGAAGAACACCTTTTACCTTTTCATTGGCTGTATTGCCATCATCCTTCTTGCCATTTTCTGGTATTCAGTGGAGATCCGCAACTCCCTTGTCATTGTGGTTGCGTTCATCGCCGGGATTGCAGCGATCTATGGTGCACGGCTGAAGGTAACGGATCTGATCGAAGACGAACGGAGTGCAAAAATTACCGAGAAGGCTGCGTTGCGGACACTGCAGGTATTCTGGGTGGTTTTCTGTGCGTTCTCGATCGGTGCTGTCACAGAAAGGCTCCACGTCCCATCGTTTCCACGGTCATATCCGCCGGCGCATCCGCCGGACATCCTGCCACCGAGAATGATGGGATACATCCAGCTCGGCCTGCTCTGCCTCATCATCTTCCTGTATGTCGGGTTCAGGATGTACTATGCCCGGAAATACGGGGAATGGGAACATGACGATGAATAAGATCAAAGTCTACCGGGCAATGCATGATCTCACGCAGGAGGATCTTGCATCGGCAATCGGCGTCACGCGGCAGACGATCCTTGCCATTGAAAAAGGAAAATATGTCCCTTCATTGGATCTCGCATTCAAAATCGCACGGCATTTCAGGGTAAATATCGAGGAGGTTTTTATGTACAATGAAGACCGCCCCACGCAGAATACCCCGGATTCAAAATAAAAAAAGAGGAATTATGAAACCAAATTCAGCTATACTCATTTTCGCTGTGGTTCTCCTGCTTGTTGCTACTGCCGGTGCAGCGGCCGCTACACAGGACGCTGCATCGCTTGTCCAGGTATCGTCCGTTAAAATCGACCCTGAGGTCTTCTATCCCTATGAAGTGGGAACCATTACCCTCACACTGACGAATTCAGGCACCCAGTCTGTCGGGCTCTCAAACCCGGACATCCTTGACAACAATATCCATATTGTCAACAAGAATACCTGGAACACCATCAGTTACATCGGACCGGGATCCACGATAACCTATACATTCCAGGTCACGGCCGACCCGCCGGAAGGGACTTATTTCCCGCTCTTTAGTGTCGGGACAGAGAGTTCCGGAAGTATTCACTTCCCGCTCATCATCAGGGTGGATTCAACAGAACTCAAAGCCAGTATTGCGGAAAAACCGGATAATTTCTCTCTCTCAACAAAAGACAAGGTCAACCTGAGCCTCATAAATCCCCGTGACGCAGAAATTGAAAAAATCCTGATTACACCAACGGGGCCCGGAATTGACGTAAGCCCGTCCGTGAAATATGTCAGTTCACTTGCTGCCGGCAGTTCTGTCGAAATCCCGTTTGCCGTCACACCACACCAGGAATCAGACCTCACGTTCCATGTCAGCTACTGGAACGGGGATAACGAGCATACTGCAGATGTTGTCCTTCCCATAAGCCTTGGCGAGGATAAATTTGCGGCAAAACCGATCGTCAACAACGTTGCACTCGCCACTTCAGGGGCGTACTACTCCCTGAGCGGCGATGTCAACAACGCCGGGCTCACGGATGCAAAATCCATGGTGGTGACGGTCGGGGCACCGGCACACGCCGTGGAACCGTACTCTGACTACGCGATCGGGTCACTCGCATCCGATGACTTTTCGAGTTTTGAAGTTACCTTTACTGCAAACGACCTCTCATCGGTGCCCCTGATCATCACCTGGAAAGATAACGACGGGAATTCGTTTTCCACGACCAAGACTCTTAATCTCAGGACAAGCTCCGGTTCGGCAGGCGCCTCAGGCAGCACGTCTGCAAACATCGGCACATCAGGAAGTTCCGGCACGGCAACCACAACATCGGGAAGTTCTGGGACAAGGACCGGTGGTGGCCCCCCGGGCGGCGGCAGCATCTTCGGGTTCGGCGGCAGCAGGGGCGGAGGGATAAGTTCCTTTTATCCGGTCATTGCCGGGGGCGTTCTCCTGATCGCCGGCATCGTGCTTTACAAGAAGTGGAAATGGATTGCGGCAAAGGTAAAGAAGCGGTGAAAGGACCGGGCATGGGCGAAATCCCCCTCATCCGTCTCGTTGATGTCACGAAAGTGTACCATCTGGAGAGTGGTGACGTCACCGCGCTCGATCATGTCACGGTCGATATCGGGGAGAACGAATTTGTCGCGATCATGGGGCCGTCAGGTTCGGGAAAATCCACACTGATGAACCAGCTTGGCATCCTTGATGTTCCGACATCAGGTGACCTGTTCATCAACGGGAGGAATGTCGCTGGTATGTCAAATCTCGAACGCACGCACATGCGCCGTGACGTTATCGGGTATATCTTCCAGAAATTTTACCTCATCCCCCTCCTCTCGGCATACGAGAACGTGGAATATCCCCTTATCCTCAAGTACAAACAACGGGATATGTCAGGGAAAGCCGCGGATGTTCTCAAATCCGTGGGGTTTGACAGGGCGCTTGGTGCCCACCGGCCCTCTCAGCTTTCCGGCGG
>CAZVFG010000050.1:4803-10807 GCA_964626125.1 uncultured Methanoregula sp. | reverse complement strand
TACCGCCCCATCTTCACGACCCCGTCACCGCGCCGGGAGAGCGACTGGATCTCAAGATCGAGGATTGCCCCTTCCTCCAGGTTCTTTTCGACCGGTTCCGTCCGCACCTTGCGCTTCCGCACAGGGCGGTGGCCGCCGCACGCATCGCAGCGCAGGAGGAGGATCCGGTCATCCTTCACGAGACGGGTATCCGGCCTGCCGCACTCGGAGCAGATGACGTAATCGTCGACATAATTTTTTATGATCGCTTTGATCAGGGAAAGTTCGAACTTCCCGTTGAAGATGGCGCGGTTGCCGTCGATCTTGCCGGAAGTCCCGAGCTCTCCGAGCAGGAACTTCATGAGGTGGTCGTGGTCACGGCGCACCTTGTCGGCGATCTCAACAAAATTTTCCAGCACCGTGGTCTTGCCCTCGATGTACGCCTTGGCTTCCGGGACCACGAAACGCTCTGACGACGTACTGACTTCGGATATATTGGAATACGCCTTTTTTAACAGGTTTTCATAGGAATCGGTCATCGTACATAATGAGGGGCGGTGCACAAAAAAGGCTTTCCCAGCGGCAGGGCAGGCGTGAAAGGGAATGCAGACAAAGACACATTCCCGCCGGCATCAGAATCCGGATCCCGTTGATGTCTGGTACAGGAGATATTTTGTAATTTTACGTCCAATGATTGATTATGACTTCTTTTATCCACCGGATAGAAGTCCGCTATACATCCGATCCCAGATTAACATCCAGGACTGACAGGATCCGCTCCCTGGGTTTTCCCGTTGACGAACTTCACCTCATCGACGTCTATACGATTGCAACCGGCTCGCGGGATTTAACCCGGGATGATCTTTTCCGGGTTGCTGAACAGCTCTTCAATCCTGTCGTCCAGGAATATACCATCGACAGGGCGACGGAGGCCGTTTTTGATTATGCAATCGAGGTGGGATTTCTCCCCGGAGTGACCGATAATGTCGGTGCTACGGCAAAACAGACCATCGAGGATTATTTTTCGATCCGGTTTTCTGAGGGCGAATCTGTCTATAGTTCACAACTTTATTTTGTATGCGGGAACCTTTCACCTAGTTCGGTACAGAAACTTGCATCAACGCTTGCAAATCCCCTGGTACACCGGCTGCATATCAGGACATTTCAGGAATACGGCGATAAGGGCATGGATACCTTCGTGCCGTATGTCCGCCTCCATGAACTTCCCACCGCAGAGGCCGTTGACCTCGATCTGGATGATTCGGAACTTGCCCGGCTGGGGAAAGAGGGAATACCGGACCCGCTCACCGGGCAGCGACGAGGCCCGCTGGCGCTTGACCTCGCCCAGCTCCATGCGATCCGCGACTATTTTTCAAAAAAAGGCAGGAAACCTTCGGATGTGGAGCTCGAGTCCCTTGCCCAGACCTGGAGCGAGCACTGCAAGCATACGATTTTCGGATCACCGATGGATGACGACATTCCCGACGGGCTCTATAAAACCTGCATCCAGGCAGCGACCAACAGAATCCGCCAGGAAAAAGGAAAAAAGGATATCTGTGTATCGGTGTTTTCGGACAACTCCGGCGCGATACGGTTTGACAACAGGCACCTGGTGACCCATAAAGTCGAGACCCACAACTCGCCGTCAGCCCTGGACCCGTTTGGCGGGGCCCTGACCGGGATTGTCGGGGTGAACCGTGACACGATAGGATTTGGCCTCGGGGCAAAACCCTGCCTCAATTATTACGGGTACTGTGTCGGGGATCCTGAAACGGATCCAAAACTGTTCCGGCGTAAAAACCGCATAAATCCGATCCTCTCCCCCCGCCAGATCCTTGACGGCGTGGTCCGGGGAGTTGGTGTCGGCGGCAACTGTTCGGGCATCCCCACGCCGCAGGGATGGTGCTGTTTTCACGACCGCTATATCGGCAAGCCTCTCGTGTTTGTCGGTACCGTCGGCGTGATGCCCCTTGTGCACAACCGGAGGAAACTTTTTTTTAAGCGGGCGAGACCCGGCGACCTCATCGTGATGGCGGGCGGGCGTGTGGGCAAGGACGGCATCCACGGTGCCACATTTTCCTCAGAGGCTTTGGACCCGGCAAGCCCGGTGACGGCTGTCCAGATCGGGGACCCGATCACCCAGAAGAAGGTATCCGATGTCATTGTCAAAGAGGCACGGGACCTCGGGCTGTACAACAGTATCACGGATAACGGGGCCGGCGGCCTTTCCTGTTCTGTTGCCGAGATGGCAAAAGAGTGCAACGGCTGTTGCGTGTTCCTTGACAAAGTACCGTTAAAATATCCCGGTATGGCGCCATGGGAGATCTGGATCTCTGAATCGCAGGAGCGCATGACGCTTGCGATCCCGAAAGGGAAACTTAAGAGGTTCATGGACCTGATGGCAAGAAGGGACGTCGAAGCAACGGTGATCGGGACATTCACCGATTCCGGGAGATGCGTTGTCGAATGCCAGGGCCGGGTCGTGATGGACGTGGACCTGGATTTCCTGCACAACGGCCTGCCGGAAAAGCACCTGAAGACCACCTGGACAAAAAAAACCTACCCTGAACCGGAAACTGCCTGCCCGGCCCGGCTGGACCAGACCCTGCTCTCTCTGCTGCAAAGGAAGAACATCTGTTCAACGGAGTTTATCTCCACCCAGTACGACCATGCG
Organism: uncultured Methanoregula sp.; assembly: GCA_964626125.1. GTDB lineage: Archaea > Halobacteriota > Methanomicrobia > Methanomicrobiales > Methanospirillaceae > MVRE01. The sequence goes on along the minus strand of CAZVFG010000050.1, from coordinate 8,154 downwards.
GTGCAGGGCGGTCATGTCATCGGGCCTGTGCAGGGCAGGGGACGGGTGCAGGGTGCATCTTCGTTGACAAAAGTCGTGCTGGGCTCAAAAAAAGGGGTCGGGCTGTCGCAGGGCCTCTTCCCCTCGTATTCGGAGCTCGACCCGTACCGCATGGCGGCTGCAGCGATTGATACTGCCATCAGGGGACTGATTGCGATCGGCATATCATTAGAGAAGATCGCCCTTCTGGATAATTTCTGCTGGTGCTCATCAGATGAGCCTGAGCGCCTCGGGGAGCTGAAGCGGGCCGCCCGGGGATGTTACGATGTTGCCACCGCGTTTGGCACTCCTTTCATCTCCGGAAAGGACAGCATGTTCAATGACTTCTCCGGCTTTGATGCAGGGAACAACCCGGTCAAAATATCCGTGCCCCCGACGCTTCTCGTCTCCTCGATAGGAATCCATGATGATGTGGCAAAGGCGGTATCCATGGATGCCAAATTTGAAGGCGATCTGGTCTATGTCATCGGGGAGACGTCTTATGAACTGGGCGGGTCTGAATATTTTGCATACCTTGGCAGTACCGGCACTACCGTTCCGGCGCTGGACGCAGGAAACGCAAAAGCACGGTACCGGAGACTGACTGCGGCGATCGACAGGGAGCTCGTGGTCTCCGCATACCCGGTCAGCCTCGGGGGGCTCGGGATCGCCCTTGCAAAGGTCGCGATCGCGGGCCGGATCGGGATGGATATCGCCATTCCTTCCGGTGTACGCCCGGATTACTACCTGTTCTCCGAGTCGCTGGGCAGGTTTGTTGTGACGGTTTCTGAAAAGAACCAGCCGGCATTTGAAGAGATCCTTGGCCCTGATGCGCAGCTGATGGGAACGGCAGGGGGCGGGGCGTTGCGGGTAACTGCAAAAAAAACCGTCCTTGACCTTTCCGTTGACGAACTCGAGACTGCCTACCGGTCACCGTTCCGGGGGTACTAAGCATGCCTGCGGGAAAAAGGACAATAAAAAAGGGCCTTGTACCAAAGGCCGGGAAGAGGGCTTCACCAGGTCCCGCAGGGATTACGGAAAAAGCCCTGATCATGAGCGGCTACGGGATCAACTCCGAGATGGAGACGCAGGAAGCGCTCGCCCGGGCCGGCATGGGTTCAGACATCGTCCATATCAACGACCTGATCGCGGGAAGAAAAACGTTGTCAGAGTACCGGCTGCTGGTCTTTCCCGGCGGTTTTTCGTATGGTGACGATACCGGCGCCGGCAACGCGTATGCCAACCGGGTGCGAAACAACCTGTGGAGCGACCTGGAGAAATTCCTGGACGGGGATAACCTTGTCCTTGGCATCTGCAACGGGTTCCAGATTCTCGCAAACCTTGGTATTGTGCCGGCGTTCGATAAAAAATATGTCCGGGACATCGCCCTGATGCCCAACCGGAATGGTGTACTGGAATGCCGGTTCGTCACGTTACAACCCGTATCCGACACCCTCTGGACCCGGGGCATGACACGGATGTACTGCCCGGTCGCCCATGGGGAGGGAAATTTTTTCTGTTCCAAAGAGACCCTGCTCCGTTTGAAAAAGGAGAACCTGATCGCGTTCCGGTACTGCCGGGATGACATGAGCCCTGCAGGCGGAAAATACCCTGACAATCCCAACGGTTCGCTCGAGGATATTGCCGGCATCACGTCACAAGACGGAAAAGTCCTCGGGCTGATGCCGCACCCGGAACGGGCCATGGAGTTCACCAGCCTGTATGACTGGCCGTACCAGAAAGAAAAAATGAGGCGCGAAGGGGTGGAAGTGCCGCAGGAATCAATGAATATGCAGTTTTTTAAAAATATTGCGACGTATTTCTCTGAGTAGTGGTGGAGACACAATACCTTGCAAGCGCGGCGACCGGGAAGCACTCCGAAAGTACCGTATCATGCAATCGCAGCCGCGTTGACCATCACGATCAGCTCGTTGATCTTCTTTCCGTCCCTGACGGTTTTTCTGTCAAAGACCATGTCCCCGACGACCTTCACCCCTTTTTTTTCGAGCGCCTTTCTCATGATCGCGATCGTCTCGCCCGCATCGCTGCCGCAGGTTGCATAGATGACCGCTTTTTTCCCCTTGCAGTCTTTGAGCGCAGCGATGGCTGCGTTGATGACCGGTGTCGGTTTCCATGCCCAGACCGGGGTCCCGATCACCATCATGTCATACCCGGCGACATCGATCTTCTCCGGGTTGATGGGATCCTTTTTGTCCTTCATCGCGCGGTACCCGCCCAGCGGGTAGACCGTCAGCGCGTTGTAGTTCTTTTTGGGTTTCACTTCGATAAGATCCCCCCCGCAGGCGGCCCGCACCTTCCGTGCGACACCGCGGGTGATGCCTGAGTAGGAATGGAAAATGATACACCGGGACATACAGGGAATATCAGTACTGCAGGAAAAAAAGGTTGGCGGATCAGGGAGTTATTTCCTGTACCATGAGGGAATACGGAAATTTTTTGTTGAAATAAGATGGGTATTTCAAAGAAAATTATTTCCTGAACTGTCAGGGGGAACACCGTTCCCTGAGCCGAGAAAGAAATGATTTTTTTTAAAAAAATTACACAAGTGATAGCCCGTTCTCAGTTGCGGAACCGTGTTATAACGTGCACAGACGTTGTTTAATAGGGAAAATTACTCTCCGATGGGTATTCAATCAAAAGATACATTTTTTCTACCGCGTAATCACGCGCCGTCCTCGTATTGTGACACGGTGAACTATGAGAACAGCGATTTCGTTACTTCATTGGATCTCAAATAACGAGATCGCGGATTTTATTGTCTACCAGATCATTCAGACACATAAGGTGAGGTATGGTCGGACAGATCATTAACGGATTGAGGTATGATACAGAGAAATCAACATTAATTGCATCGTCAAAAGACGGTGCGAAACATCTCTACCAGACAAAGAAAAAAAGATTCTTCTTATATTTTGAACGTCCGGGACAAAGTACTGTTACTCCCTATCTTGAGGCAATAACTGCATCGAGGGCAAAACGGGAATATGGGTCAATGCCGAAACAGATAGTTCCATGGAACAAGATATTCGGGAGTAAAGTAGAAGATGCATAATACTGGGGAACGTTCTGTTGCATCTGCGGGACGTTTAAATATTCGACATTGAAGTTTTTCGACGATATCATTTCCGTTAAGTCACCTTAAAGCAACAGCACCTGGATTGTCCGGTAAAACCGGGGCCGGTGAGTGAAAGGAATTCCTGGTTGCTTGACTTTCTGTGGCATCGGTGCATGGCTCCGTGACCGTTCGGCTATTGGGTGGATGTGCGTTTCATAAAAATAGTATACAATTTTGAATAGTGAGGGAATCAAAAT
>CAZVFG010000050.1:0-4703 GCA_964626125.1 uncultured Methanoregula sp. | reverse complement strand
GGCATCATCGCGCGGACTTCGCGCCCGACGTCCTCAATGAGGTGCCCCTCGTCCTTCTTGGTGAGCGCATTGAAGACCGGGCGGTTCACCATGTTCTCGAGCATCCACTCCCGGGCAAACTTGCCGCTCTGGATGTCGTCAAGGATCTGCTGCATCGCGACATAGACCTCGGGGCCGATCACCCGGGGCCCCCGGGTCAGGTCGCCGTACTGCGCGGTGTTGCTGATGTACCTGCGCATGTTGGTGAGCCCCCCCTCGTAGATCAGGTCGACGATGAGCTTGAGCTCGTGGAGTACCTCGAGGTATGCCATCTCCGGTGAGTACCCGGCATTGACCAGCGTCTCGAACCCCGCCTTGACAAGCGAGGTCGTCCCGCCGCAGAGCACGGCCTGTTCCCCGAACAGGTCGGTCTCGGTCTCCTCGCGGAAGCTCGTCTCGAGCACGACCGCACGGGTCGCCCCGATCGCTTTTGCATAGGCAAGCGCCATCTTGTGGGCATTGCCGGTGTAATCCTGGTGGATGGCAATGAGGGCGGGGACACCTTTCCCGTCCTCGTACTGCCGGCGCACCATGGCACCGGGCCCCTTGGGCGCGACCATGATCACATCGACCGTAGGCGGCGGGACGATCTGCCCGAAGTGGATGTTGAAGCCGTGCGAGAACATCAGGCATTTTTTGTCCGCAAGGTTCGGCATGATCTCCGAACGGTAGACGGCTGCCTGGTGCTCATCGGGCAGGAGGATCTGGATGACGTCAGATTTTTTGACGGCGTCGGCGACCTTCATCACCTTCATGCCGTCTTTTACTGCCGCGTCCCAGCTCTTCCCGGGACGGAGCCCGATGACCACGTCAAGCCCGGAATCCTTTAAGTTCAGCGACTGCCCGCGGCCCTGGGAACCATACCCGATCACGGCAATTTTTTTGTCTTTCAGGGCACCGATATCGGCATCCGACTCGTAATATTTCTGTACCATAGGACTTCCCTTTGATATCAGCAACAAAGCACATAAATATTATATGAGGACAACGAAAGAGCAAACGTTCCATAAAATAAGGAAGGGATCGCCTATTCCCCCTGCCCGCACCAGCGAGAAACCCGAGAACTCTTTTGCCCGCGAACTGCCTGACATCCAGGCGACGTCACCCGATGTACGGATCAACTTAACAAGGGTAGGGGTGAAAAATGTCAAGAAACTTGTCGAGGTGGCCCGGCACGAGAAACGCCCGGTCATCTTCATCTCCACGTTTGACGTCTTTGTCGACCTGCCCGGGAGCCTGAAGGGTGCGAACCTTTCGCGCAACTTCGAGGTCATCGACGAGGTGCTCCAGCAGGCGATCGATGGCGATGTAGAAGAGATCGAGAACCTCTGCAGTGCGGTTGCCCGCAGGCTCCTCGACCGGCACGAGTACGCCGACCGCACCGAGGTACTGATGCGCAGCGAGTTCATGGTCAAGCGCGAGACCCCGGTCAGCCGCACCACCTGCCACGAGGTGGTAAAAGTGCACGCCCGTGCGGTCGCCCGGCGCACGTTCCGCGCACCGATTGTCAGGAAGAGCATCGGTGCAGAAGTCACCGGCATGACGGCCTGCCCGTGCGCCCAGAACATCATGAAGGAACGTGCAATGCATGTGTTCCACACGCTTGGGGCAAACGAAAAGATCATCGAAGGGTTCTTTGCCGAGGTCCCGATGGCGACGCACAACCAGCGGGGGCGCGGCTTCCTCTGCATCGAGACCGATGACGACCAGACCGTTGACTTAGAAAAGATCATCGCGATCCTCAAGAACTCGATGAGTTCGGGGATTTACGAGCTCCTGAAGCGCGGCGACGAGAGCCACGTGGTGCTCGAAGCGCACAAGAACCCCCGGTTTGTCGAGGACTGCGTCCGGGAGATGGCAAAAAAAGTGCTCGCTGAGTTTGAGGACCTTTCAGGAGACAGCGTCGTTACGATCAAGCAGACCAACGAAGAGAGCATCCACCAGCACGACGCCTATGCCGAGCGGCGTGCGACGATTGCAGAACTGTTCGATGAACTGAACGGCGAGCGGCTGCACGACACCTCGTGATCGGTACGAAACTTGCACTTTTTTCAGCTCGGCAGCATTGAACATCGTAAGTTTGGTGTAGATCCGTTGTTAAATAATACTTATTAATTTTGGTCAGGGGAAATATATTTTGCATAAAAATTATCATCAGAATAAAAGAATATTGCGACACATTGTTGAGAAATTCCCGTTTTAACGCCATTTCCGGGCACCGGTTTTCCCATAAGATCGAGATAAAAAGGGTTATTAAAGACATAGACATACAACAGATGAACGTACTTTGTACGGTCAATTATCTCTAGAGATGAGAGATCTTAGTGAATTCTGTACCGCATGTGAACAAACAACACAAATGAGGCGATAGTATTGTCGAAAGTTGTAGAGATTTCCCCAACCACAAGACATGAGGGACACTCAAAACTTGTCTTGAAGGTTAACGATGCAGGTATCATCGAGACAGGTAACTGGTGTTCCATTACCCCGGTGAGGGGCGTCGAGAAGCTTGCCATAGGCAAAACGCCTGAGCAGGTTCCCAAGATCGCGTCCCGTGTCTGTGGTATCTGTCCGATTGCCCACACGCTCGCAGCGACCGAGGCAATGGAGGCATCCATCAAGTGCGAGGTCCCCAAGGATGCCAAGTTGCTCCGGTATATCCTGCAGCTGGCAAACAGACTGCACAGCATTGCACTGCACGACATCCTGATCCTGCCCGATTTCTACCTCCCGGGCACGGAGACCAAGATCAACCCGTTCACGGCAGAAGAGCCGGTGCGCACGGTGGCAAAGCGCATCCAGCGGCTCCGTGAGATCGGGCAGACCATCGGCCAGATCTCGGGCGGGGAGTGCATCCACCCGAGCAACACCCGCGTCGGTGGTATGTACCGGAACTGCTCTGAACAGGCAAAGACCAAGATGTATGACCTGGCGAAGGAAGGACTTGTCCTTGCCAAGGCGCAGATGGACCTCATGATCGCGATCCTCCGCAACTACCAGGCACGGGAGTTTGTGGACGTCGGCGGCATGAAAGTCCCGCTCCCCAAGACGCTTGGGTACCACAACCAGGGTTACCTGGCAACCCACGCGTTCTACGGCAGCTCAAGCCTGGACGAATGCCCGTCCTTTGACCCGGCCCGGTTCAAGGAAGTCCGGCCATGGGACTGGTACATGGGTGAGATGGACGTCTCGCTCGAAGAGCCCCGGTACCCGGTCGGCGGGACCACCAAGATTGGCACCAAGGTCAACCCCCAGATGGAGGCCTGCACCGGTATCCCGATGTATGACGGCCAGCCGGTCGAGGTCGGCCCGCGTGCACGCCTTGTCGTCCACAAGAACTACGACGAGAAGGGCACGGTCGGCCAGAACATCGCCCGCGAGATGGAGTACGTCGACAGCCTGTACGAGATGATCGACTGCATCGACGAGCTCAACCCGAACGGCAAGGTCCTTGCTGACTCTGTCCCGCAGGGCGACGGCTCTCTCGGATGGGCAGCCAACGAGGCACCCCGCGGAACCGATGTCCACTTTGCACGGGTCAAGAACTGGAAAGTCCAGTACTTCTCCATGCTCGTCCCGACGACCTGGAACTTTGCAACCTGCAGCGCGGCACTCACCGGTGCACCCTGGCAGCTTGCCGAGGTTGTCATGCGCGGGTATGACCCCTGTGTGTCATGCGCAACCCACATGATCGTGATCGATGAAGACAACAGGTTGGTAGCTCAGAAGCTCATCCAGTGAGTAGGACACGAAATGCTGTATCCGGAGATCGTAATTGCAGGGTGCGGAAATCCCCTGTTTGCCGATGACGGCTTTGGACCTGCGGTGGTTGAGGAACTGCAGAAGCTCACACTTCCCGACAATGTAACAATAATTGATGCCGGCCTTGGCGGCCCGCACTTTATTTTTACACTCTTAAATCCGGAAGTGACAAAGAAACTCGTGATCATCGATATCGCGGATTTCGGTGCAGAGCCCGGTTCAATCGCGACGTTCCGGGTCGAGGACCTCCCCCCGGGGAGTTACCGTGATGCACATTCATGGGACCTGACAGAACCGCTCCAGCGCATAAAGGACCAGATCGATATTACGGTCATAGGATGCCAGCCAAAACGTGTTACCGATCCCGAGATGGAGATCGGGCTCTCTGATGAAGTTTCGCATGCTATTCCCGGAACAGTACGTCATGTACTCGAAATGATAGGGGTAGATTATGGGACTACTATCAAGTGTCTTCAAGAAGACTCCCAGCCCGGAGCCGGCGCAGAAACCTGCTGCAGCCCCGGTAAAAGCTGACGTGGAGAAAAAGGCAGAAACAACAAAAAAGGAGGAAAAGCCTGTGGCAGACAAGATTACAGTGGGCTATACACACCTGAGTGGGTGTACCGGTTGTACTGTGGCATTGGCAGACAACTACGGTGGACTGTTGACACTCCTTGACAAATACGTCGACCTGAAATACATGCCTACGCTTGCAGATGTTAGGCATATCCAGAAGGTTGATGTTTCATTCGTCGAGGGGTCAGTCTGTATCAATGACAAGCTCGCAGTTGAGGAAATTAAGGAAACCCGAGAGAAATCAGCAGTAGTCGTCGCACTCGGCGGCTGTGCCTGTTATGGCAACATCACCCGGTTCTCCCGCGGTGGCCAGCAGAACCAGCCGG
>CAZVFG010000049.1:0-11083 GCA_964626125.1 uncultured Methanoregula sp. | reverse complement strand
TTATGCCGAGAGGTAATCTCCCGGTGTCGGGAGCTGCTCTTTTAAGCCCTTGCGTTTGCGGATCGACAGTACGACTTCCTTGACCATGCTGTTTGGGACCAGTTCAAATCCTGCAAACTCGGTGTTCCACATCGCACGGCCTTCTGTTGCCGACCTGATGTCACCGGCAAACCCGAAGAGTTCGGCGACCGGTGCCTTGCCGATCACCGTGACGGTGTCGCCCTCGCTCTGCATATCAAAGACCTGCCCGCGCCGCCCCTGGATCTGGGAAGTTGCAGCGCCCATCTGGTCCATGGGAACCGTGATCTGGATCTTCTGGACAGGTTCCAAAAGTGAATCCCCTGCCACAAGGATCCCTCCCTTGATCGCGCTGCGGACTGCCGGGATGACCTGAGCCGGGCCGCGGTGGATCGCGTCCTCGTGCAGCTTCACATCGACGAGGCGCAGCTTTAAGTTCTGCATCGGCTCATCGGCAAGCGGGCCGCCGGCAAGCGCCTCGTGGACACCCTCGATGATCAGTTCCATCGTCTCGTTGAGGTACTGGATACCCTTGGTCATGTCAATGAGCATATTCGTGCCCTTGATATCCTTGACGTTCTTTGCCTCATCCTTTCCCATGCCAGCCTTCATCAGCACATCCCTGCGCTCGAGCATCTGCTGGTTCATCGAGACCTCGCCTGACTTGATAAGGTCGACAATGGCATCAGGCAACCGCTCGATATCAAAGTAGAAGCGGTTGTGCCGGTTGGGCGATTTTCCTTCAACAGATTCAACGCTGGCAGTGACGGTCTCACGATAGACAACGATCGGCTCGGACGTGACGATCTCAACACCCTTGTCGCGCTTGATACGCCCGGTGACAATCTCGAGGTGCAGCTCACCCATACCGGAGATCAGGTGCTCGCCGGTCTCCTCGTTGATGGAGATGGAGAGCGTCGGGTCTTCTTTTGCCACCTGCCGCAGCACTTCGACGAGCTTGGGCAGGTCCTTCATGTTCTTTGCTTCGACCGCGACCGTCATGACCGGCTCACTGTAGTGCTTGAGCGACTCAAACGTCGTCATTTCCATAAGGTTTGTGACGGTGGACCCGACAACGGCATCCCTGAGACCGGTGACCGCTGCGATGTTGCCGGCAACGATCTCCTCGACCTCGACACGCTTGGGCCCCATGAAGATCCCGACCTGCTGGAGACGGTTCTCCTTCTTTGCCGTGCCCATCACATAGAGCCCGTCACCACGCTTGAGCCTTCCGGAGAAGAGACGCCCGGTCGCTACTTCGCCCGCGTGGGGGTCAAAAGAGATATCAGTAACCATCAGTGCGACAGGTCCTGATGCATCGCATGATAGCATCGCCTTCCCTTCAACCGACTCCTTGTCACCGTGCCAGATGACACCAATACGGCGCTTCTGCGCAACGAGCGGATCGGGAAGGTGATGGACGACCATGTCAAGGACGACATCGCAAAGCGGGCTGTTTTTCGCGAGATACTTCATATCCCCCGACTTGCATTTTTCATATACGTCCTTGAATGAGATGCCGCTTTTCTTCATGAACGGCACTGAAACCGCCCAGTTGTAGAGTGCGGAGCCGAAAGCAACCGTGCCCAGGGAAGCGTCAAGTTTCCAGCCGTTGTTGTATGCCTCCTCGTTCATGCCCTTGATCAGCTTGTTGACCTTGTCAATCACCTTGCCAAGCCGGATCTGCATCTCCATCTCATCGACCTTCAGCTCGTTGATGAGCCGGTCGACCTTGTTGATGAAGAGGATGGGGCGCACCTGTTCTTTAAGGGCCTGCCGGAGCACGGTCTCGGTCTGGGGCATCGTGCCTTCAACCGCGTCGACGAGCACCAGTGCGCCGTCCACCGCACGCATGGCGCGCGTCACGTCACCGCCGAAGTCGACGTGGCCGGGCGTATCGATCATGTTGATGAGGAAATCATGCCCCTCAAACTCGTGCACCATCGAGACGTTGGACGCGTCAATGGTGATCCCCCGTGACTGCTCTTCTTCATCGGAGTCCATGAAGAGCTGCTTGCCTGCAAGCTCTTCTGATATGATCCCTGCACCTGCAAGCAGGTTATCGGACAGGGTGGTCTTCCCATGATCGATGTGTGCTACGATACCGATGTTCCGGATATGCTGGGGATCCTTCATGAGCTCGGTTACGCGCTCAACGGTTTTTTTGCCGCGTGACATGAAACAACCTCAAAAAAAGATGACAGATTTACCGGGCGGACTTTGCAATGCGCTCGCGTTCTTCCTTCTTGTTCACCGAGTAGCACTTCCCGTCGCCCTTGGCAGCGGCAATCAGTTCATCGGCAAGTACGGCACTCACACGCTTCTTGCTTGAGCGGGATCCCTTCAGGGTTGCTTCAGCGATAAAACCGATCGCGGTATCAACCCGGCGCAGGGGTGCGGTATCGACGGATTTCGGGACATTGATGCCGCCGTATTTTAAGCGGACGGTCTCTTCGCGGGGACCGGTATTTGCTATTGCGTCGACGAGCACCTGGATTGGGTTCTGCTTGGTCTTTTTATAAACAATATCAAAGCCTTCGCGGACGATGCGTGTTGCCAGCTGTTTTTTCCCGGTATTATTCTCGGTCTGCATCAGCTTGTTGATCATCCGCTCGACGATCATGATATTACTCTTATTGAAGTCCTGCTGGGAGTTCTTGCCGCAGGACTGAGGGATGATAGTGGGGGTGAGGTTGATATACCTGATAAGGCCGGGATCGTTGACCGTGACTTCGCTCGCGTCCCACAGGTTGAACAGCAGCTTTTTCCCTGCTGCCTTTTCTTCTGTTCCTGCCATGAAAATTACCTGCGCGGTTTCTCCTTCCTGCCGATGACCATTTCATGGAGGCAGACGTTGTTCACCTTGGTGACGACGTACCTTACACCGGGGATATCCCCCATCGAGCGCCCGAGACGGCCGCCGATCCCCTCGATCTCGACCTCGTCATGCTCATCGATGAAGTTGATTGCACCGTCGCCGACTGCAAACGCGGTAACCTGGCGCCCGTTCTTGATCAGCTGGACGCGCACGCACTTGCGGATCGCGGAGTTTGGCTGTTTTGCCTCAACCCCGATCTTTTCCAGCACGATTCCTCTCGCCTGTGGAGCGCCCTCACACGGGTCTGACTTCACATCGAGGTTGAGTTCGCGGCGGGCATAGTTTTTGTCGCTCCACCGGAACTTATTTGAGTCCCGCACCAGTTTTCTGGCTGCAAATTTACCTTGTCCCATTAATTGTCCTCATTAACGTTGTTTTTGTGGTTATCGGTAACCCACGCTGAGATATATACTAAAGCGGGGAACCAATTTATAAATTGTGGCATCCCACCTGCCTGTCGTATACTATTCACCGCCATTCATAATAATATAATATGCAACCCCTCCAATATGATACGATGAACGTCGCGATTTACAAGGAGGTGCAGTTCGATGCAAGCCACCGTCTGCTCCACTACAAGGGTAAGTGTGCCAACCTCCACGGGCACCGTTGGAAGGTGGAGGTGTGGGTCGAGGGCGAACCTGACGCGACCACCGGCATCCTCATCGATTATAATGTGATCAGGGAGATCATTGAAAAGTTCGACCACCAGATCCTCCTGAATGCCGCCGACCCCATGGCTGTCTGCATTGAAAATTTCCAGCGTGTGATCACCACCAAAGGGGACCCGACAAGCGAGCTCCTCGCAGATCTCATTAAAAAAGACCTTACCAGTTATTGCCGCGAACATCAGATCCCGGCGAAGGTGACACGGATCCGGGTCTGGGAATCACCCAGTTGTTTTGCAGAGATTGCAGAATGAAGATCGCTGAAATTTTCAAAAGCCTTCAGGGGGAGGGAAAGAACCAGGGAAGACCCTGCCTCTTTATCCGGCTTGCCGGCTGCAACCTCCGCTGCCGCTGGTGTGATACGCCGTATGCACAGGAAGGGGGCGTGGAGATGAGCCCTGATGCGGTCCTTGAGCAGGTCTGGCGGACAAATCCTCCCTATGTCTGCATCACCGGCGGCGAACCGCTCCTGCAGGCAGATGCGCTCGAACCGCTCCTCGCCCAGCTCCATACAAGGGGCACGATGATTGAGATCGAGACAAACGGAACGTTTGATTTCACCCGGTTCCAGCGATATGCGTCGATCTGCATGGATGTGAAGTGCCCATCATCCGGGGAGAAGAGCGAGCTAGCGCTGCTGGAAAAGATTCGGCCGCAGGACAGTGTAAAGTTTGTCGTGAACAATGAGGCAGACTGCCAATACGCCCGGGAGGTCATGAACACGCACCATATCAGCGGAGAGATCTTTTTTTCACCGGTTCACGGTACAGATTACACGCCAATCATCCGGTTTATTCTGGCAGGTAACCTTCCGGTGCGGTTCCAGCTCCAGCTCCACAAAATCATCGGGGTGAAATGATGAAGGCGGTCTGTCTGCTCTCCGGCGGGATGGATTCGTCCACCCTCGCATATCTCGCAAAGAGCGAAGGCTATGATATTGTTGCGCTGCACATGAACTACGGGCAGCGGACAGAAAGAAAGGAGCGTGCCTGTGCACAAAAGATCGCTTACCTGCTTAAGGCACAGCACTTTATTGAGGTGGATATCGGGTACCTGGCAAAAGCCGGGGCAAGCAGCCTGACCGACCGGACGATCGCAGTCGGGGATTTCGATCCGGCGCGGGAGCACATACCCTCCACCTATGTGCCGTTCCGGAACGCGAACCTGCTCTCGATTGCGACAACGTACGCCGAGGCGAAGGGTGCGGATGCAATCTTCATCGGCGTCCAGTCGCTCGATTACAGCGGGTATCCCGATTGCCGCCCGCAGTTTATCGATGCATTCCAGCGGGTAATCGATCTGGGCACAAAGGACACAACGCACATCACGGTAAAGGCACCCTTCGTTCACATGACCAAAACAGACATCCTGAAGCTTGGCCTGAAACTTGGCGTGCTGTACGAACACACATGGTCATGCTACCGGAACGAGAGAAAGGCGTGCGGCACCTGCGGGTCGTGCCACTTCCGGAAGGAGGCATTCGCCGCGGTTGGCATTACCGACCCGGTCGAGTACGAGGGGTAAATGGAGATCTTCCGCGGCAGGCGCCTCTGGATCGAAAAAAAAGTTATTCCGATGCAAAACGGGGTAAAAAAAGAGAAAGTCATAATCCACCCTGGGAACGCTGTGGCCATTCTCCCGATCGATGGGGACCGGTGCAAGCTGCTGAGGCAGTACCGGTACGCGATCGGGCAGCACATCTGTGAAGCCCCTGCAGGAACCATGGAACCGGGTGAGGACCCTGCTGCAACGGCGCACCGGGAACTGGTCGAGGAGACCGGGTTTGAGGCGGGATCGATGACGCCAAAAGGGTTCATCTACACCACGCCAGGGTTCACCGATGAGAAGATCTTTCTCTTCGAAGCCCGTGACCTTTCGCCTTCACAGGAGTTCGGAAAGGACGAGGATGAGGTGATCGAGGTCATGGATGTTGCGGTACGCGATCTTGATGCCATGATCCTCAACGGCACGATCTGCGATGCAAAAACGATCTGCCTGATCCACCGCTGCCTCATGTGATACGAATGCGCCCTGTTCTTTATATCAGCAGTGCTCTCGTGTTCTGTGTCTGCCTTGCCGGTTGCATGGCCACTGCACCGAAATCGTCCTATTCGGTGGACCGTAACGGCATCCTTTCGGTCACCTGTGCACCGGTGAGCACAACCGAAGAGGTGCTCTTTTCAAATGGGACGTATACCAGGACCCGGATTACCATGCACACGCAGAGCGGCGATGTGGTCATGTACCTTGCCACCCCGCAACGACCGCTGGCAGCGGTGGTGTATGTGCCCGGTGTTGGGGAACGGATCACCGACCATGAAGCGAGGGTTGCCCGGTACTCAGCAGCCGGTTATGCCTTTGCCTTTGTTGATATCCGGGGCAATGGAGCAGAAACACCTGGTTATCCCTTCAACCTGCAACTCGATTTTGAACGGTACCAACAAGGTGACTGGCCCCAGTTCTACCGGATCGTCTGCGACATGTCTGCAGCACGCAGCCTGCTTACCGGCAGGTTTGGTGTGCCGGTATATGCAGCAGGTTCGAGCAACGGGGGGAGGTACGCGGCAGTCGCTGCGGCGCTGGATCCGGAATTCGCCGGCTATATTGGGATCTCGACATCGGGGTTCGGCATCGCGGGCGGGCAATATACCGCTGATGCGACGAAATTTTTGCTCTCCGTGGACCCCGGCACCTATATCGGGAGAATTACCCCGCGACCGGTCTGGATCCTCCATTCAAAAGCGGACAGCATCATCCCGTTCGATGATGGCAGGAAACTCTACGACCGTGCGCAGGATCCCAAGACATTTACCGAGTTTTACGGCGGGCACGGCATCAACAACGATGTCGATGACCGCATTATTGCACACTGGGCGCAAATTTATGGCACCCGCGGGTGAATAGATACTAGCTTTGAGAGGTTGAAAACCCGGAAATGGCCGAAGCAGTGGAGATGGACGATGCGCGCAAGCGCTACGAGTTCAAAAAGACGCTCGAGAAGCTTGAGCTGCAGCAGGGGGACGGGACGGAGTTAATAACGCTCTACATCCCGCCCGACAAGCAGATCTACGATGTGACCGGGCAGTTAAAAGACGAGTTCGGGCAGTGCGCCAACATCAAGAGCAAGCAGACCCGGACCAATGTGCAGAGCGCGATCTCATCCATCCTCGCCCGGCTCAAGTACTACAAGAAGCCCCCGGAACATGGCATGGCGGTCTTCTGCGGGACGATCCAGCTCTACGGTGACCGCACTGACCTCCAGTGCACCATCATCGAACCGCCGGAACCTCTCAACCTCTACATGTACCGCTGCAGCTCGAAGTTCGAGCTCGAACCCCTCAGGCAGATGCTTGAGGAGAAGGTCGTGTACGGGCTTCTCGTGCTCGACCGGCGCGAAGCCTACTGGGGATTCCTGCGCGGGAACAGGATTGAGCCGATGGGTGGCGCTACATCCACGGTTCCGGGCAAGCAGCGCAAAGGCGGTCAGTCGGCAGCCCGGTTTGGGCGGCTCCGTGAGATTGCCATTCACGAGTTCTACACAAAGGTCGGGGAACGGTCCAGTGCGATATTCCTTGCCGAGAAGGATTTCTTTGAACGGTTCAAAGGTGTGCTGATTGGCGGGCCGAGCCCCACAAAAGAGGAGTTCGAGGCAGGCAATTTCCTTCACCATGAGATCCAGAAACGGGTTATCGGGCTGTTCGATGTTGCCTACACGAATGAGGACGGGCTGCCGGAACTCGTGGATGCAGCAAAAGATGCGCTTAAAGGGATGACCGTCATCAAGGAGAAGGCGTTCATGGATCGGTTCTTAAAAGAACTGGTCAAAGATAACGGGCTCGCGGCATATGGCGAGGAGAGTATCCGGAAAAATCTCGACATCGGTTCAGTCGACACCCTGCTCCTGTCGGCAAATCTACGCAAGTCCCGGCTCAGGATCAATTGCCAGAGCTGCGGATATACGGAGGAACGCACGGTCAGTATGGAGCCGGGCAAAACAATCAAAGACGTCGTCCTTGGCATATGTCCCGCGTGTACGGCCCCCCTCGCACTTGAAGAAGAGATCGACATTATCGATGAACTGACAAAACTTGCAGACCAGAGCAGCGCAAAGGTGGAGATCATCTCCGATGATTTCGAGGAGGGTTCGATCCTCTTCTCCGCATTCGGGGGGATTGCCGCAATCCTCCGTTACAGGACGGGATTTTAATGGAAAAAAACACCAGTGATTTTAAAAAACGGTACGATGCAATTTTCAAGGTACTGCAGGAATCTTCCGGGAGTAAGGAAGTTCAGCTCATTGACGGTGGAGAACATGCTGATCTTTCTTCCACTCAGGCATTCATAGTTGCTAAAGAAAAAAAATTATCCCCAGCAAAATGGGCACAGGATTTCGTCATAAATTATTCCCAAAAAATTTCTGATGCTGCAGCCTCGACAGTGAAAGCATCCGGGCCTTATCTCAATTTTTATTTCGATAATTCATACATTTCCAATGTCCTTGCAGAAGCGGTCAAGCCCGGCTATGGCTCCCTGCAGAAGAGCCCGACCAGGGTCGTGCTCGAACACACCAGTGCAAACCCGAACGGTCCGCTCCATGTCGGTCACATCAGAAACTCGATCATCGGGGATACCCTCGCGAGGGCATTCCGCAAGGCAGGCTACCGGCTCGAGGTCCAGTATTACGTGAACGACATAGGGCGCCAGATTGCGATCGTTGTCTGGGGATTTGAGAACCTGGACAGCGCACGGCATGAAGGAGAGAAAGAGGACGCCCACATTGCCCGTGTCTACATCGCTGCGAACCGAGCGATCGAGAACGACCCGGCGATCACCCGGCAGGTCGACAGCCTGATGCAGCGTGTGGAAGGGGGTGACCAAGCGACGGTAAAAAAATTCCGCAGGGAAGTGTCCCGATGCCTTGATGGTTTTGCTGTCACACTAAAAAACCTGAATGTCGCCCATGACCGGTTTGTATGGGAGAGCGACTTCATCAGGAACGGGGATACCAGAAGAATTATCGGCAGGATTAAAAAGCTCCCCCAGGTAAAGCAGGAAGGCACTCTCGCACTCGACCTCTCTGAATGCGGGTTTGAGAAAGAATACATCATCATGCGCAGTGACGGGACATCCGTGTACGGTGCCCGCGACCTTGCCTACCACGCATGGAAAGCCGCCAATTTCGACCGGATCATCGATGTGCTCGGCGCCGACCACAAGCTGATCGGGGGACAGCTGATCTGTACCTTAAAACTCCTCGGTGAAAAGGCACCGGAGATCATCCACTTTGAATTCGTCTCCCTCCCGGAAGGGTCGATGAGCACCCGTGCGGGCAAGTTCGTGTCCGCCGATGACCTGATGACCGAAGTGACACGGCGTGCCTACGAAGAGGTGACAATCCGCAGGCCAGAGCTTGATGAAACCACCCGCAGGGGTATTGCAAAGTCTGTGGCGCTCGCGGCAATCCGGTACGATATTGTGAAAGTCTCCCCGGAGAAAAGCACAGTCTTTAACTGGAAAGAGGCGCTGGACTTCGAGCGCCAGAGCGGCCCCTATATCCAGTATGCCCATGCACGAGCCTGCAGCATCCTAAAAAAGGCAGGTGCTTACACCGACTGGTACGAACTGGAGACGGACCATGAGATCGCGCTCACAAAGCAGATTGCTAAGTTCCCGGCCACCATTGACAAGGTCATCACCGAACTCCGCCCCCACCTGCTAGCCACCTATGCCCGCGAACTTGCCGACACCTTCAACACATTCTATCATTTTGAACCGGTGCTGAAAAGCGAAGGAAAGGTCAGGGACCGGCGGCTCACCCTTGTAAAGGCAGTGCAGAACACATTACAAGAGTCCCTTGAGACACTCGGGATCGATGCCATCCGAACCATGTGACCCCCTGATAAAACAGGGGTACCAGTTTTTTTCACAAACCTCGTCTGCAGCACTGAAGCCCTGCATGTGGTGCAAGAGGGCGCTTTCCGGCGGGGATATGTGCTACAAGCACCAGTTCTACGGGATAGCGAGTCACCGCTGCGTCCAGATGACTCCTACACTGCGCTGCAACCAGCGCTGCCGCTTCTGCTGGCGATCGTTCGAGCACGAAGTTAAAGAAGAAGAAGAGTGCCCTCCTGAAATGATTTTGGCAGGGATCCACAAACTCCAGAAAAAAGCGCTGGCAGGATATAATGCAGTCCTTGACAATACCGTGACAGAGGAACGGTGGCAGGAAGCACTGGAGCCAAAGCATGTGGCAATCTCCCTCTCCGGTGAGCCAACGCTGTACAGCCAGCTGCCGGATCTCATCGGACTATTTAAACGAAACGGGTACACGACATTCCTTGTGAGCAATGGCACAAACCCGGAAATGCTCGCCCGCTGCCACCCGTACCAGATGTACGTCTCGCTCGATGCCCCGGATCCGGCAACGTACCTGGACATATGCCGTCCGCTCGGTGATTACTGGGAGCGCATAAAAGAGAGCCTTGCACTGCTCGGTACACGGCGGTCGGCGGTGCGAATCACGCTCGTCGGCGGACACAATGACATTGCACCGGAAAAATATGCCGGCCTGCTGCAGGATTCCGGGCCGACGTTTGTTGAAGTGAAGGGATACATGTATCTGGGATACAGTAGATACCGTTTAAAACGAGAGAATATGCCGGGGCATGAGAAGGTGCGCGACTTTGCGGAAAAGATCGCTGCAGCATGCGATTACCGGGTGATCGATGAAAACCGGTTGAGCAGGGTGGTCTGCCTGGAGCGTGTGGCATGAAGTTTGTTCCCGAGGAATGGAAGAGAAAGGCGCATGAGAATTTTGAGAGGGCATGGCACGAGGGACCATCGGTGCTCACCCCGCATGGGCAGGCAGGACAGTACCCGCAACTGGGGTACAGGCGGGCACAGGCGCACCCGGTCTTTGCAACCATCAACCGGCTGCGCGAGACCTACCTTGCACTCGGTTTTGATGAGGTTGAGAACCCCGTGATCGTCGATGAGCAGGACATCTACCGCCAGTTCGGTCCCGAGGCAATGGCAGTGCTTGACCGGGTCTTCTATCTCGGGGGCCTCCCGCGCCCGAATGTCGGGATCGCAAAAAAGCAGCTGGATGAGATCAACGAAATCCTGCAGAGCCACAAAAGCCCGCTGGTACACCGCGATTCGGTCCCTGTCGGCACATCAAAGCACCACAACACTTACCAGCTGATGACAAAGGAGACCGAAGAGCGCCTGCGTGAGACGCTGCATGCATACAAGAAGTCCGAGATCGACGGGGACGAACTGACCATCGAGCTCGCGAAGGTGCTCGGGGTGGACGATGCGCTTGTCGTGCACATTCTCGATGCGGTCTTTCCGGAGTTCCGTGCCCTTACACCGGAGTCCTCGCGCAGCACCCTGCGCAGCCACATGACGAGCGGCTGGTTCCTCACCCTCCGATCGATCTGGGAACGGACACCACTTCCCCTGCGGCTCTTCTCGGTTGACCGCTGTTTCCGGCGCGAACAGGCAGAGGGCCCGACCC
>CAZVFG010000048.1:7864-11561 GCA_964626125.1 uncultured Methanoregula sp. | reverse complement strand
GCGAACAATTATATCCAAAGGGAAAACGATCGTTTGCAGTACCACATCTGCCTGCATTCATCGTTGCGCCTCTTGCATTGCTCGGGCGGCACTCGCTCGCAATTTATCTTTTGCACCAGCCCGTGCTCCTGCTCCTGCTCCAGCTCGTTGCGGGTGTGCCGGTGCTGGGATAAATAAGCCATTAAAACAGCTCTGGAGAAATCCCTGATCAAACATGACGAGAAGAAGGAGATGCTGAATCGGTTTTCGATAGATATCACAAAGGGGGATGTCTGCCGTGACAGAATGTTAGGGCTGACTTGAGAAAATGGTCGTCAGACCATTTTCGAGTTTGCCACCGTGGCGGGGATCAACTCGAAGATTTCCTGAAGGAAATCTTCTCATGCTCCTTTGTCGCATCTCGAAGATGTCCTGAAGGAAATCTTCTCATGCTCCTTTGTCGCATCTCGAAGATTTCCTGAAGGAAATCTTCTCCAGTTTGCCCTTCCCTGCGGGAACGGCAGAAAAGTCGAAACTATTTTCAATAGTTTCTCCACTCAATCCTCGCTTACAGCGACGATTGATTCCCCCAAAAACGTTATTGTTGTAGATGTTTTCTACAGAACCATTATAACCAAACTCTTTTTTTCCACAAACCACCAGTTCCCTTAATTCTCTTTGCAACAAAAAAGAGATCATTGGTATGTTATGGTATGTGCTATCCATCATCGGTGCGATTGCTGATGCGGGGTATTATATCGCGATAAAAAAGTTTTTGCAGACATCCGATCCGTTCATCCTCGCTGCCGGGGGATACACATGTACCGGAACCGCTCTCTTGATCGTCTCATGGGCCCGGGGATTTCCTGCAATCGGGCATGATTTTTTTATTGCTCTTTTTGTATCATCTGTGCTGGGTATTGGTGCTATCATTCTCTCATTTGCTGCACTCCGGCATACGGATATTTCGCTTGCGGTTCCGATGATCTCCTTTACTCCTCTCTTCCTGATTGTGACCGCGTTTGTGCTCCTGCATGAGGTCCCTTCAGTGATGGGAATTGCCGGGATTGTTACGATCGTCACCGGTTCCTATGTCCTGAATCTCTCCACGTCCCACCGGGGATGGGCTGATCCGTTCCGGTCAATCGCCAAGAACCGTGGTGTTCTGTATATGCTCATCGTCTCTCTCATCTATGCGGTGGCGATCAACTTTGACAAGATTATCGTAACCAACTCAGATCCGGTATTCGGATCATCAATTACCTGCATTATTCTTGGGCTGTCATTTGCCGGTATGTCACAATTCAGGAGATTGAGGGATGTGGCAGTTACGGTTATCGCACCCCCGCTGGATGCACCACAACAGCGAGGTCTGGAAACCAGAGCTACACCATTCAAAAACAGTATCGGGCAGTGGTTCCTCATCGGAATCCTGCTCTCATTTTCTGCAGTCAGCATCAACACGGCATACACGATGCAGATTGTTCCCTATGTGATCGCGATAAAACGGATGAGTATTATCATCATGGTATTGTATGGAGCATTCGTATTCAAGGAAGAGGATGTGGCAAGGCGCCTTTCCGGAGCCCTGCTTATGGTCGCCGGCGCCGTCCTGATTGTCCTGTTCAGCTGACCACAAACCCCTACTTCACAAAAAGCGGGACATCCTTAAACTGCCCGACATCAAAGACTCCCCGGTCGGTAATTCTCATGCTCGGGATCACCGTAAGGGCAAGGAATGAGAGATACATGAACGGGTCGGCAATCGCCCCCAGCCGGGAAAAGGCGGCTTTCAGGCTTTCCTGCCGGGACACAACCTCCTCATGCGGCAGGAGCGACATAAGACCAGCACACTCGAGAGGGAGCACCGTTTCCTCCACCCCGTCCACGACGACCATCGCGCCGCGGGTGCGGATCACCGTATCGATCGCCCGCACAATTTCATCATCGCTGGTGCCGGCGGCTATGATGTTATGGGCATCATGGGAGATGCTTGCAGCGATCGCACCCCTCACAAGACCAAAACCGTGTACTAGCCCGATACCACAGGGGCGGTCACGGTAGCGATTGCACACCACTACCTTGAGGATGTCATGTTCAATATCGGGGACTCCTCCCTGCCCATCAACGGAAAAGATCAACAGTTCGGTGATAATCTGGTGCGGGACGATCCCGATGACCCGCGCTTTTCCCCTCCCATGGAGCTGAATTGCATCACGGGATGGTGTGGTGCATCGAAACGGGCGTGGGTTCCATGAGGGGGATTGCGGAGGTGTATTTCCTGATGCAACACCCCGTTTATAGGTCGTTTTAACGGCAAAATCCCTGGTATTTGAAAGGACGCAGAAATCCGCGAGCCGCCCGGGTGCAAGGGCACCGCGGTCAGAAAGGCGGAACCGTTCTGCTGCCGAGAGTGTGGCCATCCGCAGGGCAAGCTCAGGTTCAATCCCGCTTTCTATTGCGATCCGGATGCAGTTGTCGATATGACCGGATGTGGCAAGCATATCGGCGTGGCAGTCATCGGTGGCAAAACAGCAGCGGGGTGCGGTACAGGTATTGACGATCCCGGCAAGGTCATGAATATTGCGCTCGACCGAACCCTGACGGAGAAAAATGTACATGCCGCGACGGAGTTTCTCCTGCGCTTCACCAATTCCTGTACATTCATGATCACTTTGCATTCCGGCAAGGACATATGCATTCAGGTCTGCGCCGGAAAGCAATGGTGCATGACCGTCAACAATTTCAGAGAGTGTGATTTTTTCCAGGAGCTGATGGTCATGCGCCAAAACACCCGGGACATTCATCACTTCACCGATTCCGAGCACACCGTTACGTCCGATAAAATGTCTGAGGTCCCGTGCAGAAAGCACCGCACCACCTTTATCCCTCGGCGTTGCAGGGACGCACGATGGCAGCATGTAGAAAATATCAATGGGAAGGTCATGAGATTCCCGGAGCATGAATTCAATCCCTTCCATGCCGGCTACGTTTGCAATCTCATGAGGGTCTGCAATAACCGTGGTCGTCCCGCGCAATGAAACAAGACGTGCGTACTCTCCTGGAGTGAGTAACGAGCTCTCGATATGGACATGGGCGTCTATCAGGCCGGGGATAATCCGCGCCCCGTGCATCTCATGTTCCACCAGGCCCCGGTACTCTCCAATTCCTACCACCACCCCGTCAGTTACGGCAAAGTTCCCTTGTTCCCATTCGCAGGAAAAGGGATTGAAAAGTTCAGCATTTAAAAAAACTGCATCAGCATTGACCAGCCCGCGGGCGGCATTGATCAGGCGGTCTTTTTTTTCATGCATGGGATAACTCATAATATTGGTACTCTTGCTTTTATTTTCACGCTTTGCCCGAATTTTTTAAAATTTTTTGTTCGTTGTAAACCCGGGCTCATCATCAATCGGCAGATCCTGTTAAATCAACCCCTGGAGTTCACGAATGTGAGAGGCATCCGGTTTACGCATGGCAACCTCCAATTGACCTGCAGGAAATTAACATACCAATCTCCGGATATACGGCACCGGCCTTGCCAGGCCAATAGAAAAAATGATCTTTGTGAATAATGATTTTTTATGAGGATTTCGTAGAACCGGATGACCGATACATATTTTTTGGTACCTGAATCTCGAACCGCACCCCTTTGCCGGGTTTTCCATTCTCCGTAATGGTTAGTCCGGTAATTGCCAGGATCTCGCGGATCAAAAAC
>CAZVFG010000048.1:3282-7764 GCA_964626125.1 uncultured Methanoregula sp. | reverse complement strand
TCCATTCTCCGTAATGGTTAGTCCGGTAATTGCCAGGATCTCGCGGATCAAAAACAGCCCAAGCCCGGTATTCTTGCCAAACCCCTTCTTGAAGAGCTTCGGTTTATCCTCGAAGGAGATACCAATCCCGTCATCCTCATAAATCACGTTCAAACCCTGATCATTTTCCTGACATGTGCACCATATCCTCGTCAGTTTTTCACCATATCGCAGGGAATTGTCGATCAGGTTATAGAACACCTTCTCAAAGAGCGGATCCGCGTACACTTCCATGGTCTTTTCACAGGGTTGAATGACGATCGATCCGGTATTGAATGATGATACCGCTTTCTGAATGGTTTTATTGACGTCTTGCCATTCCGGCTTTTTGACCCCGATATCCTGATACTCCCGGGTAAACGAGATCTGCTGGCTGATGGTATCGGTGATCTTTTTTGTTCTCTCGATATAGGAACGTGCCAACGGGTCATCAATCATCTCCTCGGTCATATTCTGGAAACAATTCAGTGCCACGATCTGGTTGAGGATATCATGCCGCGTGATCTCGTTTAACAGCTGGAGCTTTTTATTCGCAACCGCCAGTGTCTCTTCTGCCCGTTTCCGTTCCGTGATATCATGGGCGATGGTCGAAGCGCCAATAATCTTCCCTTTGGTATTTTTTATCGGGGAAATGGAGAGTGAGACCTGGATGAGTCGTTGGTCTTTTGCCATCCTCTCTGTCTCATACCGTTCGACCGGCTGCCCCTGTGAAATCTTCCTGAGCAGCACCTGGATGTCGTCGGGCCGGTCGGGCGGGAGCAGGATATTGATTGATTGGCCAACCGCCTCTTGTGCGGTATATCCGTAGAGTTCTTCAGCACCCTTATTCCAGTCAGTAATGATACCATCAATGGTTTTCCCGATGATCGCATCGCCGGAGGATTCCACGATCTCTACCAGTCGTTCATGGATTCTCTGTTCCGGCGAATAGGTAATAACAAGATACGATGCCACAAATCCGATGATAATGAAGACGCCCGCATGCCCGAGGCTGGAGATTACAATATCCAGTGATTCATGGGATGTGAGAAAGACCATCTCAAGAAACAATACTGCAAAAACACCGGAGACGAGGATGCCACGACGGGGATAAAAATACGCTGTAAGGATAATGGGGATATAAAACAGGAGGTAGAAGAGGGTATTATGGTTGACAACAAGCAGGTTAAGGAAATTCAGAATAATTGCTGCTGCTGAGGTGATAATAATCAGGAAAGGTATAAGAACAACCTTTTTTTGTGTCCTTTTTATAACGGTGCCTGCCATAACAATCAGGGTTCTACAAATGCGTATATTTCGGTTTTCCTGCGGTGGTTCTCATGCGATTTCCGGAGATAGGTCTCATTCGATCAGCGATCGCTTAAATCACAATATCCTTGATGCCTGCAGACCTGCGTTCACCGTTGGCGGTCAGGTAGATATACAGTTTATACGAGCCCGGTTCCAGCTCGACCGGGATGGCAAATGTATTTTCGCCCTTCAGGACCGTAACGGGGATGCCGGTAACGGTGAGTTCGCGCTGGCTGAGATCTTTTATCTCGTAGATCCTGACCTGGATGCCACCGTCGAAAGGGTCTCCGCTGTTTGAAGCATGGACGGTAAGCACCCGGTTATGATAGTTTACCTCCCCGAGGGTAAGCGAAGTGCAGCCGGCAGACAGGGTGATGAGGACAACAACCGCAAGAAGGGAATAGGATCCTGATGCGGACATGATTCAATGATAAAATTTTAAACATAATAATCATGTGGTTTGCACTGCAGGATCCCTTTCATATGATTCCTGCATCCTATGGGAAGGTCATGTTCCGGATATCGCAATTAACTCCTCAAACATCGTGGTGACTTGGGCAACGGCTTGCCAAAACGACAGGGATTGAACTGTCAGGTGAGATGCCGGTATCTTAAAACGTATCGTCCTTAGGTAACGTGCTGAGGGGGCCTGAATACATTACCGACATTTTTGTATATGATTATCGGTACATGAACATGGTGCTAACAGGATCAGATCTTTTCAACGGTTACACGAACCCGATCGCCGGCTTTGATCCCATGTCCCTTGGGAATATCAATGTTGAACCATAAGGCATGGGGGGTATCCTGCGTCGGATCCTGTGACATCAGGCAGTCCTTGTGCTCATTGATGTCGGCAACAAATTCTACCTGCGACTCAAACGTGAGATATTTTTCCATATAAAAAAGTTGACGCGGATGGTTAATTACATCGCCCTTGGCGTGACCATCCACGTCGTGCTGTTCGAATAGCTCCACCGGATGATGTTGAGATCCTTGCAGATGTCGGCAAGGATTGCCATATTTGTCCCCACTTCCTTGGGGGATAATCCGAGGTCCTTTGCAATATACTTTGACTTGAAGTAGTGTTTACCCTTGGTTATCCCTGACTGGAGATAACTGACAATTTTGTGCTGGGTCTCGTTATACGTCTCACGAATCTTCTTTGAAGTCGTCATATGCATTAAAATCTCATATAGATCCACTCATATATATATATATCTATCCCATGTGGCAGAATCTGGCTCCTTTTTGATTTTGCCCACCAATTAATTGACCAGAAAGCATTTATTGCCCACCGGATTGAATTAGAAAATCGATCCGCGCAGAACAGCGAGATCCCATTATTCTATTGATATTCCTGTGCATTTCAAAAATTAATTTTATGATTTTTCCTTATTTTTGAACCTGCGCCCCGCCAATCTTGTTGATCAGCGCTTCGAGCACGGTATCGCGCATACCTTCCACGAACTTGATGCTTCCCACGACAAGGTGCCCGCCGCCACTGATGCCTCCGCCCGGGATCTCGGCGTGGAGTTCCCGTACCATTTTTGGGATGTTCATGAGAACCCCGCGGGAGCGTAACACCGCAAAGTCGGGACCAAATCCGATTGTGACAATTGGCGATCTCTCACGTGCTTTGCAAAGCCGGTCATGCACTTCGCCACTGGTCTTGCCCGGTGGCGGGAACGTGAATTTATGGGCATGGATTTCGACATCGATCAGGAAGAGCTCTGCACCATTGGGCAGGTCGCGGGCAACGGTATGAGGCAGGCAGGCGCTCATCTGGTCCTCGATCATGGTATTCGCCCCTTCAACGAGAAGTGTGACAAGCTTTTTGTGCCGCTCGGTGTTGCCGCTGAGGTTGAGTATATCCTTGACAATCTCTCTGCCGTCATTGAACCGCAGCCAGAACTGTTCGTAGTCAAGGGCAAGCGCAATATTCTTACAGCTCTCTTCGCTGTACTGGTCACGTACCAGTGCGAGGTAGAGAGCGCGTTCAGGTGCTTCGCTCCGGTCTCCCACAGCGGCAACAGCGGGGAGGTGGCGGATGAGCGGTTCAACCTTAGGGTTGATGAGACGTGCGATCTCAGTTCCCAGCATTCCCGCGGTGATCCCAAAATCCCCCCCGCCATGGTAGGGGTTAACATGGGCAAGCAGGTACTTGTCGATCGTTGCATCAGGATGGTGGTGGTCGATGACGACAAACGGTATATCGTAGACACTGGCGATCCTATAGGAGGGTTCGTCTTCTTCCGTTGACCCGTTATCAGTAAGGATGACAAGAGGCATTTTCTGGCCGAACCGGATATGGTCTTTTAACGAAAAGTCAAGGTCACGGGTAATGTCCTCGATCTCATAGAAAGGGGCTTTTGAGGGTGCACGCTTGAAGAGGTAGTATTCAGCGTCAAAATCAGCGCTGCTTTCCCGAATGAGGGAGACAACAGCCTGCTCAATGGCGACCGCAGAACATATGCCGTCTGCGTCCGCATGGTGCCGGAGAATGAGTGGCTGAGCAGTAAAAACCGCCCTTCGCACGATTTTTGCGATTTTTTTCATTTCCGGGTGGAGACGTTCCATCACTTCAGACTTGACCAGCAGCGGAATTTTTTCTGGTTCAGATCGTACATCGAGCGCTTTTTCGATCCGGACGCGGACCGTCGTTGCATCATCCCCTTCAAGGGTCGTGATCGCGTCCGCCTCGATCTGGAGCTGGTTGTTGCGTTTCATCACCTCGCCGACGACTTTTACGAGGTTATTGATTTCAACCTCCGGGAAAGCCCGCACACCAGCTTCGACAAATGCTGCGACATTCTGGGTGCCTGATTCATCGATAATAGTAAAAATTGTCGGGCCGCTTGTCTGTTTGATCTGGGCCACTTCACCTTCAATGGCAACGGTCTTTCCCACCCTGGTTCCGAGGTCAGCGATGCGCACTGTCGTCGATTTCTTCTCAACATTCTGCACCTGGTAGACCTGAATCAGTACTTCCTCGAGATCGATGTTGCCATTCGGGCGGATCTGGCGCACTTTGACGAGGATGGAATCTTTTTCCTTGTGCTCCATTTTCATATTACTTTTGTGGACAAGCCCCTTGATCCGGTCGTTTAACTGGACAAACATTCCGAAGTTGGCAAAGCCCTGTACCTTACC
>CAZVFG010000048.1:0-3182 GCA_964626125.1 uncultured Methanoregula sp. | reverse complement strand
ATACCGGAAAAATTTTTCTTTGCCTCTTTGATATGTGTGTCAGCATCCGTATACCGCGAGCTGATGTGGATCAGAGCAAGTTTGTATATGCCTGCAGCAGCAGCAGCTTCACCCGCCTGGCCTGCGGTTGCATGGTAGAATTCCGCCGCACGGTCCTTTTCTGCATCATCATAGGTTGCGTCATGGATGAGCAGGTCAGCGTCCCGTGCAACCATGGCGATTCGCTGGAGGACCGGGCGGGTGTCCCCGGTATACACGATTTTTCTGCCTGGCCGCGGAGCGCCCATCACGTCAGATGGCCTGACAACACTCTGTTCGTCATGCCGCTCAACAGATATCGTTTCCCCGCGCTGGAGTCTTCCGAAAAGCGGGCCTGGTGCAACACCAAGGGCGATCGCCCGTTCCCGGTTGAAACGACCGGGTCTCTCATCCTCTTCAAGAACGTAGCCAAGTGCGGGGATGCCATGGCTGACGGCAAATGCCGTGATGGTGTAGCCATCAAATCTCACCCAGGAATGATCGGCAAGTTCAACGGATTCAATCGGGAAGTTCAGGTTGAACCTGCCGACATGCCTGATTGTCTGGATAAATTCATGCACCCACTCAGGACCATAGATGGTGAGCGGGGCGGTGCGGCCATTAAACGAGAGCGTATGGATTAGCCCGAAAATGCCGAGGAAATGATCGGCATGCCAGTGTGTTACAAAGATGGCATTAATGTTAAAGCCGGTGCGTGCCCGCATCATCTGCTGCTGTGTCCCCTCCCCGCAATCAAAGAGCAGGGTGTCAGACCCTCGCCTGACCATAATGCAGGACGGGTTCCGGTGAGGGGTCGGGAGTGCTCCCGCTGTACCCAGAAAATATACCTGCAGTGTCTCGCCGCTCATACAAAAGACCTCGCAAAAACCGAAAGGCTGCGTCGTGCTTCTTCGATCGATCGCCCTTCGATGACAATCACGCCGCGGTAATCCTTTTTTATGGCTCTGCCCACAACATCCCACGGGATGGTGCCATCACCGAGTGCA
Source organism: uncultured Methanoregula sp. (assembly GCA_964626125.1). Taxonomy (GTDB): domain Archaea; phylum Halobacteriota; class Methanomicrobia; order Methanomicrobiales; family Methanospirillaceae; genus MVRE01. The sequence continues at coordinate 2,157 of CAZVFG010000048.1, read as the reverse complement.
AGATGTTCATCCGACATCCCATGATTATCGTGTATGTGAATGTGGTTTGCCTTGCTGATATGGGGAAGGAACTCGTTCACCTTACCGACGGTATTGGCATGACCGAAGTCAAACGTCATCCCGATACCCTCGATCCCTTCGGTCATTCCCATCAGCTCCTGCGGGGCCCGGCACAGGAATTCCCTGATCCCGATCATATTCTCAACGCAGGCGAGCACCCCGTGATCAGAAGCAACCTTTCCTATCCTTATGAGTGCATCTTTCTGGAGGTCCCAGACTTTCTTTGGCATCAGTTTGCCGACCGGAGAGAGATAGCCGGGGTGGAGCGTCACACGATCCGTAAGGTCAGCTGCATACTCGATGCAGGTGCAGATCTGGCGGATTGATTCCCGGTAGATGGGGTCATTGAGTGTGGCAAGGTTCAGGTCACCATAGGGAGCATGGACGGATACCCCGAGTTTTGTGCTGGCAATCATGTCTTTGATTGCCTTGTAGTTATCCGGATCGTCAAGCCGGTAGTTGCCATCCGCGACAATTTCCCATCCGGTATAACCGCATTCTTCAATGCCGGTAACCCACCCGATCTCGTCCCAGATCTTTGCAGATGATGAAAAATAAGGGAAAAGGCTCATGCACCACTCTCCAGCCGTTCGAGCAGTTCTTTCACCCGGCTGGCGAATGCCGGGAGGTCTGTGTCATTGTTCATCCGGTAGTCTGCCAGCGTGAGCGCAGCCCCCAGCCCCCAGCCCAGCTCGCGCTGATCACGAGCCCGCAGGGAGGGTTCTGTCATGGTATCGTCAGATCGCCCGCGACCGCCGAGGCGTGCGAGCCGGGCTGCAAACGGGGATTCGATGGCAATGAGCATAAAACCGGGGAATTGTTTTCTGAACAGCAGGACCTCAGAATCCCCCCTGATCCCATCGATAAGGACGAGCGGTGCGGACTGCTTCCTGATCTCGGGAATGCAGAGCTGTGCAATCGCATCCATACCGCGCTCTTCGCGCAGCTTGTTCCCCATGGATCCCAGGTTCTGGTCGGTTGGCTCCATGCCCGCATTCTTCACTGCACGGCGGACCATGTCACCCATCGTAATGACCGGGATACCCTGTGCTGCTGCGATCCTCGCAAATTCTCCTTTACCGCTTGCGGGAAGCCCGACGACCCCTATGACCTTCATAAAAAATCTCTCCTGCATTTCTTGTCCTGATCCGAACCGGTCTTTTCAGATTATCAGCAAATTTTTTTATCTCTTCATCTGTTAAAGGTTGAAAATCTTCCCGGATGGATTTTTTGTGATTAAGATATTCGAGTTCAGAAATTGCATGCAAAGGTGAATAAATAAATCCAAGTTTATGTTCTCCTTGTTGAATAATTAAATCAATATCACCTATTTCTTTTGAAATATCGATTATATCTTTCTCGTTTCCATGAAAAACTGTTACAACCACTTCAAATTCCGGTAAAATCTTGTCATTATAGGCTTTTTTACATATTTCTATTGATTCTCTGACGCTCTTTTGATAATTTTCTTTCTTAATATTTTGAAAACCTTCCCAGTGATCGGTATATTGTTCCCATCTGGTCTTATAATCAACCGCAACTTTATCGACGATTTTTTTATCAATTAATTCAGTCAGTGTTTTGGGAAACAGGCCGTTTGTCTGGATTCCTACGGCAAGGTTCATTTTTTTGACGTGTCCGCAGAGAGCAACCAGCGCCTCTTTCTGCATTGTCGGCTCTCCGCCGGAAAAGACCACCCCGCTGATATACGGTTCCGACGACCGGATCATGTCAAGTATTTCCTGAATTTCCAAAAAATCCTGCCCGTTCTGGATCAAATCATTCTGGCAATAGGAACATTTGAGCGGACAACCCCGCAGGAACACTGTACATACGGACCTGCCCCGCCAGTCGACAGTGGAGAGCGGGACAAACCCCCCGAAATTGACCTGAATGAAAATCACCGTGGTACCATTCGTTTGTGTGAAAGGTTATTTGAGCATATTGAGTTGAAATCAGAAACGTTCACCGAAACGGATTGTGCCTGTATCCGGTACGATCCTATGGGTCCTCATGCCACTGTTGCTTGCTATCATGTGCGGGGCAGGGACATAATGGTTGATGTCCGGCATACCTCAAAAAGGGGGGAGGGTCTGA
>CAZVFG010000047.1:8194-11666 GCA_964626125.1 uncultured Methanoregula sp. | reverse complement strand
TTTTGCGGCATTTCTGACCAAACATTAACAAAAGGCCCCGTCACAGGTACACATGCTGATAAACGGTGACGCAGCGGTACCCGTTTTTAATCTCGATCCCTCACGGCGGCCTCAAAGTACCGGGTGACGTCCGCGAACGGATCCTCCTTTCAGCGCAGGACCTCCGCTATTACTGCGATCCTAGAACCAGAACGATCTTCAATTTCAGGAATTACGTTGACGCATTCATCGACACGCCCATTTCACGGATGGTTGTTGACCTGAACCGCCCCCCGCTCCCGCTTCCGGGAAAGGACCCCGACGGCATCATCAAGGTGCGGACGATTGACGGGAAGGAGGTCTACCGCGAGGGGCAGTTCCCGGACATGGCGCTCGTCCACCGGCTCCTGATGACCTGGTATTTCCCGTACCACCAGCGGGTGGACGAGCTGATCGATGATCACACCGTAAGGATCGCGTTCGACTGCCACTCGATGCTCCCGGTGGGGGCCTGCGGGCAGAGCGATGCCGGGAAACCCCGCCCCCTGATCTGCCTTGGCAACAACGGCGACCGGCACGGCAGGGCAAAAAAAGGGAGCATCGCCACGTGCCCGGTGGCATGGATCAAGGCGCTCGCGGAGGCATTCCGGGACGAATTTTCCCTCGGGCGTGAGGTTGCCGTCAACAACCCGTTCTCCGGTGGCTTCATCGCAAACGCCCACTTCTGGCACAAGGGCGTACCGTGGGTCCAGATCGAGGTGAACCGCTCACTCTATGAGGACGGGGAGGTCCATGGCCCGTACACCGCAGGACCCCAAACAAAGAGAACCCGGCACCTCAGGAAGCATATCTGGAACGCCCTCACCGCCTTCTGGGACAATATCGCGTGATCCTATCAACCCATTCTGCTGCAGGGAGGGGTTCCCTCACATCGCGGGACGGGAGAGATAGGGACCGGAGCAGGTGAGGTACCCCCCCCCAAAAAAAAACGGCAGATTGCGCCGGACTAAATTTTTTTCAAATCGTCCGTGCACACCCGCTCTTGATCGCCGCTTCACGGACCGCAGAAGCGACGGTCTTGACGACATCGCGGTTGAGGACCCTGGGCAGGATCCGGTCTTTGCGGGGCCGTTTGACATAACCGGCAATAGCGTGTGCAGCCGCCACCTTCATCTCGTCTGAGATCCGTGTGGCGAACACGTCGAGTGCCCCCCTGAAGATACCGGGGAACGCGAGTGCATAGTTGATCTGGTTGGGGAACTCGCCCCTTCCAGTACCGACAACTGCGGCACCCGCGAGCAGTGCATCATGGGGATGGATCTCGGGTGCCGGGTTTGCGAGAGCAAAGATGACCGGGTCCCGGTTCATCGACCGGACCATCTTCTGCGTGATAATGTCGGGCACCGAGACACCGATGCAGACATCGGCACCCTCCATCGCATCGGCAAGGGTGCCCGTCCGCCCTCCTTTATTCGTCTCCTCTGCCATGATGAACTTGTATTTGTTGCCGTACAGCCCTTCGCGATGCCGGTGGATGATCCCCCGGGAGTCGCAGACGATGATGTCGTTCACCGGTGGGAACAGGTCAGGGTTGTACCCGATCCCGGCGAGCATGCGGGTGATTGCAAACCCGGCAGCACCTGCGCCGCTGACGACGATATTCAACTCCTCAAACCGCTTCTTTGTCACCCGGCAGGCGTTGAGGAGCGCGGCAAGCACAACAATGGCAGTCCCATGCTGGTCGTCATGCATGACCGGGATGCCGATCCCCTGCAGAGCCTCCTCCAGCTCGAAGCATTTCGGCGCTGCGATGTCCTCGAGCGCGATCCCGCCAAAGACCGGTGCAATGTTTTTAATCTCGTCGGCAAACTCGGTATGGTAACTCTCGAAGCAGAGCGGGAACGCATCGATATCGGCGAGTTTCTTGAAGAGCAGGGCTTTTCCCTCCATCACCGGGATCGCGGCATATCCCCCGATATTTCCCAGCGACAGGACCCGGGAGCCGTCGGTCACAATCGCGATCGTATTTGCCTTCAGCGTGTACCGGTAGGCGAGGTTTTTGTCCTTGTCGATCGCCATGCATACCGCCCCGACTCCCGGCGTGTAGGCAAGGGAGAGGTCCCGGCGGGTCGTCAGGGGCACCTTTGAATGGACTTCGATCTTCCCGTGGAACTTTTCATGGAGTGCGAGCGACTCGGCAAATATATCCCTCTGTTTTTTTCCAGGTCTCATACTCCCCCTGTTTCTCTCATCTCTATGAACGTGATAAGAAGCCATGAACCTTATTGTTGTAACGGTACCAGCAGGTGATTATCTGGTGGAGGTTGTCTTTCACAGGATGCATGGTGCCGGTCCCGACACCCTCCATTTTCAGGACCCGTCATGGCGACGATCATAAACTATGTCTTTTTCCGGTACGTAATATACAAAAAGGAGGAGCGGTTATGGCAGCACAGCCTGCGGCAGCAGGGCTCATGCAGGAGTTTGTGGAGGACGCGGCGACGATCCGGTCGATCGCGGACCGGTTCCGGATTGCACGGAGCCGGGGTGAGCTCGGCTCACTTGTCGCCAGTGAAGTGCTGTCCTACTCATTATTCGAGCTCCAGGTGATCGGCGGGCGCCTGAACAATGAGATTGACAAACTCCCCTCCCCCTACCGGGAGCGGATCCGCCCCTATTTTCTCGAACAGCTTTTCGGCGCCCACCACCGGCTCATCGCGATGCACCGCGGCGGCGAATTTGCTTATTTGTCAGATCCCGTGAACGATCCGGCGACCTTTTCTGCGTTCTGCGACATGGTGCCCTCGGGATGCTTTGCATGGGACGACGTAAACGAGCGCAACCCGCACTTACGCCAGCCGAGAAACCGGCTCTTTTACTACCTGATCTCGGCGTTCACCATGTTCGTTGTCGAAGAGCCGGGTCACCCTGTCGGTATGCCGTTCCCGGGGGGATACACGGTCGAAAAACGCGGCAGGGAATATTACTGCCTGATCCGGGACAAGGAAAAGGAAGTCCCGCATTCGATCTGCAACTTCTGCCCGGCAAAGCAGAGCGAAGAGAAGTAGGGATTTTGCCAGGATTTTTATCCGAACGTTTCATCGATCCAGGATGCGATCTCGTCCCGGACGCGGCGGTACCCGTTGAGCACGTCCTCATCGGTCCCCGGGATCAGGTGCGGATCATCAAATCCCTTGTGGATGGTCCGTGCTGCATTGGGGATGACCGGACAGATCCCGCGGGCACGGTCACAGAGGGTCACGGCGATGTCAAACGACATGCCTGCGACTTCGTCCAGTGTCTTTGAGCGGTGGTGCGTGATATCGATCCCGATCTCCTTCATGGCGGTGATCGCACGGCTGCTCACCTGTGCCTTGCGGGTACCGGCGGAAAACACCTCGTACCGCCCGCCATACCGTGCCCGCAGGTAGCCCTCCGCCATCTGTGAGCGGGCGGCATTTGCGGTACATACGAAGAGTACTTTCTTTCTGCC
>CAZVFG010000047.1:0-8094 GCA_964626125.1 uncultured Methanoregula sp. | reverse complement strand
TGTGCTGCGCAGGATTCCACCTGGTCAGGAGTCGAGATCCCAAAGCCCAGCGCGACCGGGAGACCCGTGACCGCCTTGACGCGCCGGACGAGGTCAAAGGCGGCCTGCGGCACGCTGGACCGGGCACCGGTCACTCCCAGCACCGATACGAGATACAGGAACCCGCCGGCATGTGCAGTGATCTTATGTAATCGTTCATCGCTGGTGGTCTGGGCGACTAAAAAGATCGGTTCGATCCTGTTCTTTTTAGCAGCCCTGAGTACCTCGGCAGATTCCTCGACAGGCATATCTGCGATCAGGATCCCGTCAACACCGGCGGCACGGGCATCGCGGTAGAACTGTTGTATCCCCCGCCGGAAGACGGTGTTGAAGTACGCAAGCAGCACAATCGGGACATCGGATTCCTGCCGCAGCTCGCGCACGATCGCAAAGACCGTATCCGGTGTTGTCCCTGCAGCAAGCGCCCGGTCATCCGCCCGCTGGATGGTAGGACCATCAGCTACCGGGTCAGAGAATGGCACACCGAGTTCAAGGATATCGGTGCCGGCATGGATGAGCGTCCGTGCGACCCGTATGCTTGTTTCAAGGTCAGGATCTCCGGCAACGGTAAAGCAGATGAGTGCGGGGGAACTGCGTCCCTTGAACAATCCGGCAATCCGGCCCATCAGGTGCCCCCCTGCATCTTTGCCACTTCCGCCACGTCCTTGTCACCGCGCCCGGAGAGGTTGACGACAATGATATCCTCCGTGTCAAACCGCCCTGCGTTTTTCATTACATACGCGACCGCGTGGGCAGATTCGAGCGCCGGGATAATCCCCTCCATCCGGGAAAGAAACGTGAACGCTTCAAGGACATCGCCGTCGGTTACCGCATCATACGTAACGCGGGAGGCGTCTTTGAGCATCGCGTGCTCGGGCCCGACACCCGGGTAGTCGAGGCCAGCGGCAATGCTGTGGGTGGGGAGCACCTGCCCGTGCCGGTCCTGCAGGAGGTAGGAGAGGGCACCGTGGAGCACCCCTGCCTCGCCGGCACAGAGCGAGGCAGAATGCTCACCTGTTTCGATCCCCCTGCCGGCTGCCTCCACACCGATGAGGTCGACGTCATCAGCAAGGAACGGGTAAAAGATGCCGATTGCGTTCGAGCCGCCGCCGACACAGGCGACAATGGTGTCGGGCAGCCTGCCCTCCTTTTTTTGCACCTGCTCCCGCGTCTCTCTCCCGATGACTGACTGGAAATCACGCACCATCTGCGGGTACGGGTGCGGCCCGACCACTGAGCCGATGAGGTAGTGGGTATCCCGCACGTTCGCCACCCAGTCACGGAGTGCTTCGTTGATGGCGTCCTTGAGTGTCCGTGTGCCGGACTTCACGGGGATCACCTTCGCACCCATCAGTTCCATGCGGAAGACATTGAGCGCCTGCCGCTGCGTGTCGGTCTCGCCCATGTACACTTCGACCGGCAGCCCGAGCACCGCCCCCGCGATCGCGGTCGCGACGCCGTGCTGGCCGGCGCCGGTCTCGGCGACCAGCCGCTTCTTGCCCATCTGTCGTGCCAGCAGCGCCTGCCCGAGAGTGTTGTTCAGCTTGTGCGACCCGCCGTGGACAAGGTCCTCGCGTTTCAGGTAGAGCCGGCACCCGAGTTCCCGCGAAGCGTTTTCGCAGAAGGTGAGCGGGGTCTGGCGGCCGGCATAGTCTCTTTGGTAGGCCTCGAGCTCACGGGTGAACCGGGGGTTGTTGCGGATCCCGGAGTATGCCTCCTCCAGTTCAAGTAATGCGCTCATCAGGGTCTCCGGTACATACTGCCCGCCGTAGGTGCCAAACCGTCCTTTCCGCCCCACGTCACACCCCGCGGCACGCTTTGATGAACGCATGCATCTTTTCTTTGTCTTTCACGCCGGGATGTGCTTCGACGCCCGATGCCACGTCAACGGCATAGGGGCGTACGCGGGAGACCGCATCCTGTACATTCTCCGGCGTAAGTCCGCCGGCAAGGATGACCGGCACCCGCGACCTTCGCACCACATCGCGGGCGAACGCGAGATCGAACCGCCTGCCCTCTCCCTGGCTCTCATCGATAACGATTCCGTCACAGTCATCCGGGAGAGGCTGGCCCTTTGCCGCCACCCGCAGCACCTTTACACCCGTTGTTTTTTCCGGAACAGCAAACGGGTATGAGATCTGGACTGCAGTCGGGCGGAGTGTCAGCATATCCGCAAATTCCTGCGGATCGCTTGTATGGCTCACGACAACGGTCGCGGTAAATGGGTCCAGTGCAGCAAAAATCTCCGCAGCTCTCTTTTTTGACACCGAACGTTTCGAATGGCTGTACATGACCACGCCGATCGCATCCGCACCCGCGCTCTGGGCAGAGAGTGCGTCGTCCACGCTGGTGATCCCGCAGATCTTTATGCGCATACAAGTTCCTCCAGTTTTTTTTCCGGCTCATCGTGGGCCATGATCGATGTGCCGATCAGGAACGCATCACAGAACGGTCGCAGCTGTCGCACGTCGCCTGCAGAGGTAATACCACTTTCACAGACAACGATCCTGCCGGCGGAACGGACGAGCGGTGAGAGGACACGGGTCGTGGAGCGGTCGATGGTGAGCGTGGCAAGGTCACGGTTGTTGATCCCGACCATGCCGGCACGGGTGGAACGTGCGATCTCCACATCGGCAGGGGTATGTACTTCGACGAGCGGTTCAAGCCCCTCGTCGCAGGCATCATCGACAAACTCGGGCAGCCGCCCGCCAAGGAGTGAGGCGATCAGGAGCACCGCATCTGCCCCGAGTGCCCGCGTCTCGGCAATCTGGCGCCGGTCGATAATGAAATCCTTTCGCAGAACCGGGACCTCAACTACATCCTTAACCAAAGGGATATCCCGGACGGAACCGCAAAAATAATACGGTTCCGTGAGGATGGAGAGGGCGACGCACCCCCCTGATACGAACGCCTGCGCCATGGATGCGAGATCGACATTGCGGCGGATGGTGCCGCGGGAAGGCGAGGCGGTTTTTATCTCGGCGATAATAGCGTTTTTCCCCCGGGTGGAACGGATTGCATGGGAAAGACTTGCATACCTGTTCCGGGAATCCCGTGGAAAAGATGCCGGGAGCAGACCGACACGCTCTCTTGTCCGGCTGATAATGTCGTCAAGGATCATGCGGCACCCTGCGTTGCCTCGATCAGGGCGTGAAGTTTTTCCAGTGCTGCCCCTGCATCGATCGACCCGGCTGCCTGCCCGATCCCTTCCCGGAGGTCACGGGCTTTTCCCCCGATATAGACCGCCGCCCCTGCATTCAGCAGGACAATATCCCGCGCAGCGCCCTTCTCGCCTCCGAGCACGTCAGACAGGATCCGTGCGTTCGTGGCCGGGTCCCCACCCAGAAGATCGGAGCGTTCAGCGCGTGCAATGCCATACGGTTCAGGCGTAATCACGTACCTGTGGATCGAACCGTCACCCAGCTCCGAAACAATGGTTTCCCCGGTGGTGGTCATTTCATCGAGCCCGCACCCGTGCACGACCATGGCACGGGAAAGCCCCAGTTTCCTCAGTACCTCTGCCATGGTACCGGTCAGCCCGGGGTCGTAAACACCAAGCAGCTGCGCCTCCGCGCCCGCGGGATTGGCGAGCGGGCCAAGCAGGTTGAAGACCGTGCGGCACCCGATCTCCTGCCGTGCCGCCATGACGTGGCGCATCGCCGGGTGGTGGCTGGGGGCAAAGAGAAACGAGATCCCGGTCTGTTCCACGATCCGGGCCTGTATCAGGGGGTCGACTGAAAGGTTGACGCCGAGATATGCGAGGACATCTGCAGACCCGCACCGGCTTGAGACCCCGCGGTTCCCGTGTTTGACGATCGGGACGCCGGCACCGGCAGCAACGAAAGCAGCGGCGGTGCTGATGTTGAAGGTCTGTGCACCATCCCCGCCGGTGCCGCACGTATCGACGAGCATTCCGGACACGTTCGGGCGTACCGTGATCGCATGGTCCCGCAGGACGCTGGCAAACGCGGCAATCTCGTCCGGGGTCTCTCCTTTCATGCGCAGTCCGGTGAGCAGGCTCCCGATCTGCGCCTGCGTCGCGGAGCCGGCCATGATGGCGTCCATGATTCCGGTGGCTTCTGCCGGACTGAGGTCCTGGTGGTCGATAATCCGTGCCAATGTGTCGCTGATTTTCATAAGGCCCTCCTGGTTCCGGTAAGGAAATTTCTCATGATCCGGTCCCCTTCCGGTGAGAGGATACTCTCGGGGTGGAACTGTACCCCGTCAATCGGGTACCGGGTATGCCGCACGCCCATCACGTACGCGTCGTCAAGGCTGACTGCCGAAACCTCCAGTTCTTCGGGAAGCGAGTCGCGCTCTGCGACAAGCGAGTGGTAACGGGTCGCTTCAAACGGTGCCGGCACACCAGAAAAAATACCCCGGCCGTCATGCCGGATCGACGAGGTCTTGCCGTGCATCAGGTGCTCTGCCCGCACGACCTTTCCGCCAAACACCGTGCATATTGCCTGGTGCCCGAGGCAGACGCCCAGTGTCGGGATCCGGGTGCTCATCTGTTCCAGCACCTCACCGCAGACACCCGAATCCTCCGGTCTTCCGGGTCCCGGCGAGAGGATAATCCGGCTGCATCCGGTCCTTTCCAGCTCTTCGAGCGGCGTATCGCAGGTCATGACGACCGGGTTTCCGCCCAGCCTGCCCACCTGCTGCTCGAGGTTGAAGGTGAAGCTGTCATAGCAGTCGACGATAAGGACGTTCATGACGCCACCCCGGCATGTTCGATCGCCCGCTTCATCGCTGCTGCCTTGCTCTCGGTCTCCTGCCACTCGTTCTCGGGCACCGAATCCGCGACGATACCGGCACCGACCTGGATCCGTGCACGCCCGGCGTTCACGATGATCGTGCGGATGGCAATCGCGAATTCGAGGCTCCGGTCGAACCCGATATACCCGACCGCACCCGCGTAGAGCCCCCGGGATTCCGGCTCCTGCTCCCCGATGATCTGCATGGCGCGGATCTTCGGGGCCCCGGATACGGTGCCTGCAGGAAAACATGACTTCAGGGCATCGTACGCATCGAGGTGGTCCCGGAGCATGCCGCTCACGGTCGAGACAATATGCTGGACGTGGGAGAATTTTTCGATCCCCATGAACTCGGTGACCTCAACCGACCCGAACCGGCACACCCTCCCGAGATCATTGCGGGCGAGATCCACCAGCATCGTGTGTTCGGCACGCTCTTTTTCATCGGAGAGGAGTTCTGCTGCGAGAGCCTGGTCCTCCCCATTGGTCTTTCCCCGCGGGCGTGTGCCGGCAATCGGCACGGTGGTGACCCGCCGTCTCTCCACCCGTATGAGCATCTCGGGGCTCGCCCCGATCACCTGCTCATCGCCAAAATCGAGATAGTACATGTACGGGCTCGGGTTGATCTCCCGCAGCGCCGCATAGACCGGGAACGGGTCCCCCGGTATGGCACATTCCGACCTCCGGGAGATCACGGTCTGGAAGATGTCTCCTGCGGCGATATGCTCCTTGATTTGCTCCACTGCCCGTTTGAATGCCTCTTTTTCTGTCACTTCCGTATAAGGCACCGGTCTGCCCCGCGGCATCACGGGCAGGGGCGTTTTCGACGGGCGCCGGTCTGAAAGGGCCGCAATACGGTCTGCAAGCGTGGCGATGGTACCGGCACAGTTTTCGTATTCTGCGGAAGGGTCGGAATCGTAGGTGAGAAACGGGCTGCTGAACAGGAAGAGCTTCCTGTCCCGGTGGTCAAAGACGATGCAGTCCTTGGTGAACATGAACCGCGCCTTTGGGGATTCCGGCAGGGAACTGCTGGGCTTCTCCGGTACCTGCCGGAACAGTGAACTGACAATATCATAGGCAAAGTACCCGACCATGCCCCCGAAGAACCGCGGGGCTTTCACGTTCACGTAATGGAACCGCGAGAGGACTGACCGGATGTTGTCGACCGCATTCCCCCCCTCCGGGAACCGTGCGATGGAGACAAAGGGTTCGGTGCCGCTGATCTCCACCGTGGTGCCGATGGTGATCATGCATGAGGGGTCGAGACCGACGAAGGAGTACCGGGCGATCTTCTCGCTCCCGTCAATCGATTCGAGGAGAAACCCGCGGTCTTTTTTCAGTGTGGTGTATACATCCAGCGGGGAGATCTGCGGCAGCGGCAGTTCTGCGCACAGCGGGATGACCAGCGGTTTTGGCTGGGTGTTTACGGCTGTACAATATTCATCAATGCTGAGATTCAGTTCAAGGGGCCTTTTCATCGTTGCAGTTTCCATTCCACTGGCATCACCATCCATTTTGCTGGCGGGAATTCTGTGTTTCGACTCCGGGGATTATCCGGCACGGCCTGTTGGATGAGCAAAGAGAATCCCCGGTGCAAAGCACTGCCTGACTGGCTTAGAGGTATACTTTGTACATATTTATACATTGTTGCAATTTTTTGATGAATGATGTATATATTATTACATTTAATATTCAGCAACGAACGCATTGGGAGGGTTATCCCCTCGCCCGTGCTATCCCCGCGATATACATTCCGCCGACTATTAATGTCCTGAAACGGCAACGGTTTAAAACCGGGTTGAGCGGGGGCCCACGGTACAGAATGGCCGGACGTGATCAGACGAAGCCTGCGATAGCTGGCATTACTGCATCCGGGTACCATACCCGGCATGCATCATGAGTGTCGGAGCGATCGCGGCACGCTTTGGAATATTGGTGGCGGCGTTGCGTGACAGGATCGGATTATACGAAAAGCAGATCGCGCAAGCGGATAAGCAGCCGGCAGGTAGAGGGATTACACCAGCACACGGGCAATGGGGAATGCTGCTTCGACCCCGGTGAGATCGGGATCATGACGCAGAGCGGTGCCGGCTTTTATGTTACCTGTCCCGCCCGGCTGCAGCAATGGTGGCACATGGCGTCAGGGGAAAAAAATACTGATGCGCCCGGGGTACGTAACGGCAGAAGGTAACTTTATGCCTGCAACCAATAAGGACTGCGACCCGGTGATCGTGTTGTGCCTGCGAATTTCGGGTTCGGTTTCGCATTGGTAATACAGTTGTTGTTTCCTCACTCTAGAGCAGGTATCGAAAGAACCTTTATTCGTTGGAGTCATAACAATCTTAATCGCAATATTCCGTCTGTGGAGGAGACAGGCAGTGGATCTACGGAAAAAAACATTGGCGATTATCTGCATCACGCTTCTGAGCCTGCTCCTCGTCCAGCTGGTGTTATCAGAAATTATTGTACTGGGCGGTTTCTCGGACACCGAATTGCGCAGTGCGGAAAAAGATACGAACCGGGTTCTGGTTGCGCTTGGAGACGATATCAACACGCTGGATGCAATGGCCGCGGACTGGGCATCAAGTGATGATACTCGTGCAGTGTTAACCCGTCCTTCATCTGCCGTGCCGTGGTCCAGGCTGAATCCTGATACTTTTGAACGTCTCCAGTTTAATTATATTATCCTGTCGGACTCTTCAGGCAGGATTATTGCCGGGGAGGGATACGATCTCTCAGCTCACCGGCAGATGCCTGTTCCGGAAGAACTCAACAGTATTTTCCTGTCAAAAAATATTCCCGGGTCACAGTTAAATTCAACGACAGGGATCATGGGAATTTCCCGGCTTCCTGAAGGCCCCCTCATGCTTGTGATCCGTCCCGTCTATGCAGATTCCCGTCAGCTCCATATTATCGGCTATATTCTTATGGGGAGATTCCTGGACAGCATGGAGGTGACCCGGCTCTCATCCATGGCGCAACTTCCGCTGGTAATATATGATTATAATGACCCCAATCTTCCCAACGATTTCACTACGGCAGTTCTTCAGCTGATATCTCAACCGGGATCGTTCATCCAGCGTGAAGGATCAGAGCACATGATGGTGTATGCACCAAGGACTTCCCTCGTGCTGAACAGCAATACCCTTTGTACATATTCCCTGATCCGGGATATTTATGGACAACCAGCGCTCATCATGAGGGTCAGCATTTTCCGTGAGATCTATGACCAGGGAAAATCGACAACGCTGTATTTTATCGGAGTCCTTATTCTTGCCGGACTGATCTTCGGTCTTGT
>CAZVFG010000046.1:0-11844 GCA_964626125.1 uncultured Methanoregula sp. | reverse complement strand
CAAAGGTACGATCGAAACCAGAAGTTACCCTGATATGCATCGCAATGACCCGTGGAATCATCGACACTGTGGTCATTCCACCAACATTTTTTACTTCCAGACCATTGGTTATTATTATGAAAACGCCCGTTTGTCTGGTTATCCTGTGCTTTTTATTGATTACGCCTGTTTCAGCCTACCAGTTATTCATGGAGGCCCCTGATGAGATCAATGTCGGCCAGACGCTCAAAGTAATCGGAAACAGTACGCTCCCTGCCGGTACCAGTTTTGACCTTGTGATGTACTTTTCCCAGTATACCGCAACTGAGATTGAGAGAAGGACGGTCACCCTGCAGGATTATAACAACAAGACATTTGTAATCCCCTTCTCGACACGGGGGCTCAAAGGCGGTTTGTACAGAATTGAGGTGCAGTCCGATTCCGGGATTGAAGACAGACTCAGTACGGACTCAGTCATCCAGAAACTGGTCAATGTGGTGGACCGTTCCAAGGAAATTACCATCACTTCACCCATGACCCAGGATATCAAGGATGCCCTCATGATCGAAGGGTCGATTGCAAACCTGGGTGATGACGGGGTCAAACTCGAGATCAGGGGCCCCGAAGGACCTGTCTTTGGCCCGACATGGATTGGAACGAAAAAAGAGATGAAACAGGGTGCAGGGGAGTTTACAAAAACCATCAATGTGAACGTGCCGGGTGATTATGATGTCCAGTTCAGCGATGCAAAGGGCTATATCGGTGTCGTGGCATTTCATGTCAATGCCCTGACACCAACACCCACGCTGGCAAAGACTCTTCCCCCGACCCGGGCAACAACACGGATACCGACAACCATTCCCACCCCAATACCAACCCCGACAGCATCGCCCCTCTCTTTGGCACCCCTCCTGCTCGCACTCTCCATCATCGGGGGCGTCACAATCCTGTCAATGAGGAAAAAAAGGTACTGATCCCACTTTTTTATTAAAATAATCTTTCATTTCAGTTTTTTCCAGAGATACACTTCATAGAGAACAAGGATTACGATGACCAGGGTACCTCCAAGAAAGAACGCAACGGTTGGATCGAGAGTGGAGGATGGGGCCGATGCCATGGTATCTGAGGCAGCTTTTGCGAATGCTGTCCCGACTTCCTGGATTGGTGCACGGGGAGCCGCATTCATCCCGTCAGCAAGACCACCCGGGATTCCGATCATCGGTGAAAGGATGGCAAGCACGACGGTGCCAAATGCGACAATGCCAAAAAGGGATGCATATTTTACCAGCAGCGAGCGGATGTTCGATTGCCGGGGTGCAACAATAAGGAGCTGGTTGGTTATGGAATAGACTTTTACCTCCCGCCCCTTGATACTGTATTTTGTAGCGGTGACATTGATGAGCCCCGCATCGAGCAGGTTCTCAATATGATATTTTGCAGTATTCATGGGCAGGGAGAGGTTTTCGGAGATCTCGGTCGATGTTTTTTGCCCCTCCCCGAGGAACCGCAGGATATCACACGCGGTCTGGCTTGCCATCGCTTTGCCAATTTTCTGCGCTTTTTCCCCGCCCGGTTCCAGAACTACGACCGTGTCAGCCATGAAGTGCCGCAATGATTCGCTCGCGTCCGACTTTTAAGGCAAGGTCGAGTTGCGCGATATTCGGTCCGCCACCCTGCGCAAGTGATGGTTTTCCTCCGCCCTTGCCCCCGAGAAGTTCGCATACCTGCCCAATGATTTCTCCCGCATTCACGCGGGGATCGCCGGATCCAAGAACGACCCGGGCTCGCTCACCGCTGCCAGCCAGCAGGGCAACACCTCCCTTTGCCGATATGGCACCTGCAAGCGAGGCGAGTTCGCGTGAAGGCAAATCGAGCCGTTTGACAACCACCGAGACACCCCCGACAGCTTCGGCGACCAGGCTCTGCATCTCCAGTTCCACGATTTTCTGGCTCAACCGTTCGATATCCTTCTTCTGGTCTTTCCATTCAGAAAAAAACCGCGTGACGGTGGCGGGAAGGTTCTCCTGCTGGACAGAAAGCGCATCGGATGAAGTACTGATGATCTCTTCAAGGTGTTGCATATAGTAGAGTGCGGCAATGCCTGCGGAAAATTCAATCCGCTCAATGCCATCCTGAATATGCTCGACGCGGATGATCTTGATGACGCCGACCTCCCCCGTGTTCCGGCAGTGGGTACCTGCACAGGCTTCGATATCGCCCGCGACTTTCACGACACGGATCTCCCTGCCGGGTGGAACACCCCCCTGATAGAGGATAAAACCATACTTCTGCTCCGCACGCGTCCGGTCCTCAACAGCGATCTCGACCGGCTGGCTTGTCATGATCATCCTGTTCGCAGCGATCTCAATGCGCCTGAGCTCATCAGGAGTGATGTGCTTGAAGTGACGGATATCAAGCCTCGAACTCTCAGGCCCTTTCTGCGCACCCGCCTGATGGATGTGGGCGCCAAGTACTTCCTTTGCCGCATGGAGCAGGATGTGTGTCGCGGTGTGGTGACGCATCAGCGACCAGCGCCTCTCCTCATCCACCATTCCCTTGACTCTGTCACCACGTTTCAGGATCCCGCCGCTGATGTGGTGAAGGATGACCTCGCCAATCTTTATAATGCCATCAACACGGACCATGCTCTCGGCGGAGACAAGGGTACCGGTGTCTGAAGGCTGTCCGCCACCCTCCGGGAAGAAGAGTGTCTGGTCCATGACTGCGTGCCCGTCAAAAAAATCAAGGACTACTGCTTCGAATTCAATATCTGCGGGTTGTTCGTAATAGAGTTTTTTTGTGGGTGGGAGCCCCTGCACCCGTTCCGTGTATTTTGATGATATATCCTGTGTGCCTTCCGTTCCGGATTCGGAATGCATCTGGGCAATCTGGGAATAGAAGTTATCCGGAAGATCGACGACCGCACCTTCTTTTGTCGCGATATCCCTGATCATTTCCGGTGGAATACCATGGGAGTCATACAGAGTGATGATCTCACGTGTCGGAACACGCTGGCTCTTTGCTTTATAAGCCTTCGCAATTTTCTGGACGATCCGTGTCCCGCGTTCGAGGGTTGATCCATATTTTTCAACTTCGCGTTCGACAATCTCTCGGACGACCCCGGTCTCCTGTTCAAAGGATTTTGCTCCGACAATATGCATCTGTTGTTCAATCAGGTCGGCAAGGGTATCGTTGATTTTCAGATCATTCATCATCCGCAATGTGCGACGGATGACAAGTCGCGCAAGGTAACCTTCCCGCACATTGGAGGGGACAACGCAGTCACCGAGCATGTAAGCGAGACAGCGGGTGTGATCGACAACTGCATAAACCTTTTCTATCGGCGTGATCATCCGGTCAAGTTTATCGGGGGGCACATCGATGGCGGCAGCCACCTTTTTTCTCAGCTGGTAGAGGTTGGAACCGGAGATGTCCATGAGTCCTGCGAATTTCGCGTTAAGCGCGAGGATCTTGGTGAATTCCTTGTTCTCCAGCAGGTGAGAGAGACCTGCAGAACCCATGATGCGGCTGACCATTTCAGGAAAGACTGCATCATATATCGTTGGTGAACCCTTCGATGCCCAGACAAACCGTTCGAGCCCGTAACCCGTGTCGACAATACGCGTTTTCATCGGATAATAGGTCTCCCCGTTCAGATCGATGCCAGGTTGGCCGGTCTTCTGTTTACCGAGGCTCATAAAGACGAGTGTGGCGACTTCAAGACCGCCGATGAGGACTTCAAGACTCGGACCTGCATTACCCCCGCCAATCCACGGGTGCTCCTTGTAGGTGACCCGGTTGAGATCGGCACCGATGGATTGGAGGAACAGGTCGCAGAGCTCCACGGTATGCTCCTTCCAGTAGATCTCCTCAGTCGGGGAATTGAAGGCGTGGTGTGCCATCATCTCAAACATGGTGAGGTGCCGTCCCGATCTCCCGACAGAATCGAGGTCATTCAGACGGATGCAGGGTTGGGAGATTGTCAGCGGATTTGCCGGTGGGGGGACTACTCCTGCGGTGACGAATGGCTGAAAATCAGCAATTGACGCAATCGTCAGATAGATGTCATCGCGCCACCGGGCAACAACCGGATACCGCCCGATCCGGGTATGTCCATGCCTTTCAAAAAATGACAGGTATGCTTCGCGCATGCCATCGAGCGTATTACCCTTAAAAACGGGGCTGCCGATAAAATTATAGGGTTCACAGGGTGCATCACCACAGATCCCGCGGCCGGGGTCCCGTGTCCAGAATGCAGAACCACAACTTCTGCACACGTTCCGTGACAATCCCTGTGTTTTAAAATAATCGAGCTGATATTCGCTTTCAAGCATGAAAAACCACGTGTTCTTTCAATAGTTGATTTCAGAGAGTAATTATTGTATTGTTTTTTGTAATTTGAGAAAGAGATTTACAAAAAAAAGGTCCCTGATGAAGGGAAAATGTGTTGGGGGGAGGAATTTTATTTATGAGGGTTTCCATCGGTCCTGGTACCATAGGTCAACGCTCTCGAAAGAGCCGGCTGCAACCGCAAGCCGCACCGCAAGAAGGTGCCAGCACTCTTTCCTTCGGAAAAGAAAATCGCCGCACGTACAGAAATCCTCATCAATGATGTATTCCGATGTCGCTCCTTTCACCACAAAAAAGTCAAGATATTTTTTCACACGCTGCTCATCGATAGCAGCGAGTGCTTTTATCCCCCGTTGGCCAAATGTTTTTGTTATTTCCCCACGGATTGCGGAGTCGATCTCTTTTTTTTTTGAAATAACTTCAAAAATGTCATTCATATGAGCTGCCTGATAACCGGCGGATCATCGATATACTCCCAGCCCAGACGGGAAGCGAGCTCCCGCATCGCAGGCGCTTCAAGCGCATAATGGGTCGCTTCGATACAGGGAAGCGGCGCTGCCCTCGCGACTGCATGTTTCATCTCTGCGGACAGGAACGCATCGGCACCCCGGTCTGCTGCTTCGCAAATGAGTGCAGGATCAAATCCGCTGCCGGCTACGACGGCAAGCCTGTTAACGAAATTACCAATCTCGCCCCAGATACGGACTCCCCCTCCTAGGCGCTGCGAGATATCAGAAAGGGTGATTGCGCAGCTTCCGATCCTGCCCAAAGACAGAGAAGAGACATCCGTAAGCGAGAGCAGACGTGCAAGCGCGTCATTGACACCATTGTCCGCACGATCGAAGTTGGTATGCATCACATAGAGATTCATTTCTGATGCAAGCAGTGTACGCATAATTTGTGCGGTACGTCCCGTGAGCCTGGTGACCGGAGTCCAGAGCGGCGTGTGGTGTACGACCAGCATATCCGCAGAAACCGCAGATGCCCGCGCAACAACCACGGGCGTGGGATCAAGGGCACAGCAGACCTTGTTGATTTCAGGGCGCCCTTCAACGACAAGTCCGATCCTTTCATTATCGAAATCATCCGCCAGCAGCAAAGGAGCTACCTGCTCCATCTCTTCAATGAATGCACTGATGTGCATGAAGGAATATGGGAATGCCCGATTTATGACTGTGCCGGTGGGGTAATATTACCCATAGTAATAAAGAATAATATAAATATTCATGAAACGATATTTCAGGATATGCGCAAGTCTATCGATCAGATCAACCAGAGGATTCGTGACGGCAATGCACGTGTCGTTACGGCAGAGCAGATGCCCGGTATTGTTGCGGAACTCGGCGAGGAGGGTACGCTCAGGGAAGTCGATGTGGTCACGACCGGCACGTTTGGCGCGATGTGCTCGTCAGGGGCTTTCTTGAATTTCGGTCATGCCGAACCCCCGATCCGCATGGAACGGATCTGGTTGAATGACGTTGAGGCATATGGAGGACTTGCGGCGGTTGATGCGTATATCGGAGCAACCCAGCAATCGACCACGCGGGAGGAACAATACGGAGGCGCCCATGTCATCGAGGATCTCGTCTCAGGGAAAGCGGTGGAACTGAGGGCGATATCCCGCGGCACCGACTGCTACCCGCGGCGGACAATCACGACCGAACTGTTGCTCGAGAACCTGAACCAGGCAATCATGTGCAACCCCAGAAATGCATACCAGCGGTATAATGCGGCGGTCAATTCAACAGACCGTACACTTCATACCTACATGGGCACCCTCCTCCCCAGCTGCGGGAACGTCACGTATTCCGGCGCAGGTCTCCTCAATCCGATCACAAACGATCCGAATCTGCGGTTCATCGGGAGCGGCGTGCCCATCTTCCTCTGCGGTTCGCAGGGTATGGTAATAGGAGAAGGTACCCAGCATTCTCCGTCGGGCGGGTTTGGGACGCTTATGGTGACTGGTAATTTAAAACAAATGTCACAGGACTTCTTACGGGCCGCGACCATGTCAGGATACGGGGTCACGCTTTACGTGGGCCTGGGCGTGCCCCTGCCCGTCATCGATACCGACGTCGTGCGCGCTACCGCGGTGAGGGACGAAGATATTACGGTTGACCTGGTCGATTACGGCGTCCCGAGCAGGAATCGCCCTGCATTAAAAAAGGTCACGTATGCCGAACTGCGGAGCGGGGTGGTCAACCTGAATGGCGATGAGGTGAGGACCTCTTCACTCTCCAGTTTCCGCAGGGCACGGCTTGTCGCAGAGACCCTCAAGGACTGGATTGAGAAGGGGAAGATGGAACTCTGCATTCCAACCCGGCCGATCGATCCGAAAAAACAGGTGCATCCGTTGCACGAGACGGTCAAAGGGCCGCGGGTGCTGGACATCATGGACCGGAATGTTGTGAGCATCGGGGAGAATGAGGAGATAAAGACCGCTGCACAGAAGCTGCTTAAGGGAGAGACCAACCACCTGCCGGTCATCAACACCAAAGGCAGACTGGTTGGCATTGTCACAACGTTTGATATTTCCAAAGCGGTGGTAAACCCGCAAAAAGTCAGCCTTGTATGCGATATCATGAAAAAGAAGGTGGTGACAACAACACCTGATGAGGCGGTGGATATCGCCGTGCGCAAACTGGAGCATTACAACATCAGCGCGCTGCCGGTGGTGGATGCACAGAACCATGTGGTTGCCATGCTCACCGCGATGGATCTTGGCAAGCTTTTCGGCGGGAGGTGGCTCAAATGAAACTGCTGGTGAACTTTTCACGGGGTAAGGGAAGGAAGCCCATCATCGCCCAGGTTGTGCGCGACACCGGTGTCCTCATCAACGTCGAACGTGCGGTGATCGACTCTTCCGAAGGGGAAGCGCTTATCGATGTTCCCGATGAATCATGCAGGCTGGTCCGCGACAGGATGGCAGATCTCGGTGCTACGGTCAGGATACTTGAGCATGGCGTTTCCTTAAATGAGAGCGAGTGCGTGGACTGCGGTGCCTGCATCAGCATCTGCCCCCGCGAAGTGTTCTCGTTTGATTTAGACTTCAGGCTGCATCTTGAAGAGGAGCGCTGCATCCTGTGCGGCAAGTGTCTGGAGGCGTGCCCGCACCATGCCCTCACCCTTCCGTTATGATCCGGGAGCGTTTCTTTTTCCGCGAAACAATTGCCACAATCCTTGCGCAGGAACCCGCCCATATTGTGGCGGCAAAGGACGGCATCATGGCAGCACGTCAGGTGCTGGAGCGGTATATCGCCCGGGACCCGTTCTTCTCAGTTACTCTCGAACCCTGTGAACCCGACTCCGATGAACCGGTGATTGTGAGGATGGCCTCCGCGGCAAAAAAGGCCAGTGTCGGACCGATGGCAGCGGTCGCGGGGGCGATTGCATGGGCGGGTGTCGAAGAGATGGTGGAGCGTGGCGCTTCATTCGGTGTCATCGATAATGGCGGCGACATCGCGCTCGCCAGCGATCGTCCCGTCACGGTTGGCGTCCATGCGGGAACAGCACCGATCTCGGACAGGATTGCATTTGTTGTACCGCCTCAGGAGCGGATACTGGGGATCTGCACATCATCGGCTACGGTAGGCCCTTCAATCTCATTTGGTGTTGCCGATGCGGTAACGGTCTTTTCCCCTGATGTGGCTCTTGCCGATGCATGGGCGACTGCGGTATGCAACCAGATCAGGGAACAGGACACATCAGTTTTTTTAAGGCTGGACCCGTCAGAAGTCATCGGGGTATTTGCAGTTCTGGGGAATCATACCGAACGGTGGGGAAAGCTCCCGCCGCTTACCCGTGCTGATGTCGATGAACACCTGATCAGCGCAGGGGACCGGTTATAGGGTGGATTCAATATACATGAGTCCGTCACGGTAAGCATCCGGCCCGAGGAATGTGGCGAGTGCATGTTCACCGTCGCTGACAACGACAACTGGTTGATGATCGATAATGGCAAACATGAGCTCAAAAAGCTCGATCTCATTTATGAGCAGGCCATCAAGAAGGGCCGATCCCGGCGACAGAATGAGGCGTTCCATCAGCAGGTCACCGGGTGTTTCTTTGAAAAAATAATAAAAAACCTGAAAAGCATTGAGCAGATCCGACACCAGCAGGTCGTCACGCACATGGCTGGGGAGCCCGTCCAGCTTTTCTGAAAGCAGGGCAACATCCTCTCCGCACTCATCGAGGATCTGATCAGCTGCTGCAGCCAGTTCATGATACGGTACGGGTTGTGCAGGCGATTCCATCCAATTTCCATTGAGTCGGTTTATTACAAAAACTTCTGCCCATGTTCCCTGACCGTATAATAAACTATATTCACGCCAGCGAATGAATGAATACCAGTGAAAGACGAGGACATTGACTGGATTATCTACCACCTCCTCACACCGCAGGGAACCGCAGCCCCGGTGGATCTCGCAACCAAAAGCGGCTTTGATCTCCCGACCGTGAACGCATCACTCCAGCGACTAAAGAACTATTTTCTCATCGAACTGGTGGACGGCAGGGCAAGGTGGCTTTCCGTTGGGGAGTCATTGATCCGGTGTCAGTTCACGCACGATGCCGATCTCCAGTATATGATTGAAGATGGTGTCATCAAACCAAAAAGGGGGAGTGACCAATAACACGCGCGGTTATTCTCCGGATCGGTCACCGGCCAGAACGCGACCAGCGGGTGACTACCCACGTCGGGCTTACGGCACGTGCTCTGGGTGCGGAGGGAATGTACCTTGCCGGGGCTGATAATGGGGTGGTGGAGAGCATCACCGGTGTCGTCACCCGCTGGGGAGGAACGTTCTTCTGCAGGGACCATGTGAAGTGGCGACGCTGCATCAAGGACTGGAAAGATGGTGGCGGCACGGTTGTGCACCTGACGATGTACGGCCTGAACCTTCCCGATGTGATCGATGAGATCAGGGGCAGAGACAACGTTCTTGTCATTGTGGGAGCACAGAAAGTGCCCGGAGAGATTTTCGGACTCGCCGACTACAACGTCGCGGTTACCAGCCAGCCCCATTCGGAAATTTCAAGCCTCGCTGTCTTTCTCGATCACCTGTTTTCAGGAACGGAACTGACCGCACATTTTCCTGATGCAAAAATCCGGATCATCCCGTCAATGGCGGGAAAAAAGACGGAGGAGGAATGAAGGGGCGCGTGCTGGTCGCCGGGTTTTCCACGCGCCATGTTGTGCAATCAGCTTTTAGCGCCGGTTTTCCGGTGTATGCTGTCGATCATTTCTGTGATCAGGACCTGACCTGGTACACAAAAGACCGTATACGGTTTGACGAACTTGAAGAACTCCCTTCTGCAATCGAGGAGATATGCCACCGGCACCAGTTTGACCTGATTGTAATGACCAGCGGTGCAGAAGACCTCCCAACAGATCTGCCGGTATGCGGGACTTCACAAGAGAAGGTGAGACGGTTTCTTGACAAACTGGATATGCAGCATTTTTTTGAAGATCTGGGAGTTCCTGTTGCCGGGCTTGCAGGGGAAGGAGAGTATCCCGCCATGATCAAACCACGCCGTGGTGCCGGGGGATGGCGCAATGCCATTGCAAACAGTGAAGAGGAGATTGCAGCTTGGAAAGATCTCTATCCCGGTGTCCCGTACCTCAGCCAGCGGCTCGTTCATGGTGTCCCGTCAAGTGTTTGCTGTGTTGCAGACGGGATTCGTGCCCGGGCGATTGCGACCAACGAACAGTTGTTACGGGGTGAAGGGGGGCCTGCATTCGGGTTCTGTGGATCAGTGACGCCCTTTGGACATGCGCAGTCGTCCGCCATGATTGCGATTGCGGAGACGATCGCAGCGGCAAGTGGATGTTCCGGTACGGTCGGCATTGATTTTGTGGCAGGAAAAGAACCGTATGTCATCGAAATTAATCCACGGTTCCAGGCTACGGTTGACACGGTCGAAATGGCGATGGCGTGCAATATGTTCCAGCTCCATGTGGATGCCTGCAGGGGTATGCTGCCCGAGACATCATTCCATCCAGAAATGTACGCTGCCCGGCGTATCCTGTTTGCAGAAAAGGATATCAATGTCCATACCAATCTCAAACATCTCTTCCCCATAATTTCAGATATTCCATGGCCTGATTCGTTTTTTGAAAAAGATCAGGCCATCACCAGTGTCTATGGCCGGGGGGAGACACGGGAAGCGGCACTCACGATACTGGATAAGAATATTACAACGGTTCAACAATATCTACGGTGATGGTTTCCGCTGAAGAGATATTACATGATCCTGCAATCCGTGCCTACCTGCACCGGTTGATCGGCGATGAGGGGCTTGAACTTCTCAAAAGGTTTCCCAAAGAAGGGGTGCATAGCGATGAAGACCTTGCAGCAAAAACCGGAATTAACCTGAATTCCGTGAGACATTCATTGTATACCCTGTATGAAAAACGGCTTGCGGAATATCACCGGATAAAAAATAACGAGACCGGCTGGCTGACATATCTCTGGCAGCTCCGGATTGACAAAATTTACGATTCCATCCGGGAAGACCTGGAACTTGTGCTGGACAAACTGGAACACCGTGCACAATTCGAAGAAGAGAACGATTTTTACATCTGCAAGGAATGCGGTATCATCTATCCTTTTGCCCGTGCACTCGATCACGAGTTCAAATGTCCTGAGTGTGAGAATTCGATCGCACACTTCGATAACGAAGCGCTCCTTATTGCCCTCAAACAGCGGGTCCAGAATATTAAAGAGTCGCTCGGTCATGCCCAGTCCTCGTGACCACTACGAGGCGATGCTGAGGGGTGCAGGCTGTGATCCCGGCGTGATCGCACACTGCCACGCGGTCACGGACTATGCCCTTGACCTTGCCGGAGATAATCCGCTCATCAACCGCGAACTTCTCGGGGCCGGAGCAATGCTCCATGATATCGGGCGCGGCACAACCCATTCCATCCTCCATGCACAAGCGGGTGCTGAAATATGCCGCGCCCTTGGACTGTCTGAGCCAGTCGCACGAATTATCGAATGTCATACCGGTGCCGGGCTGAGTGCTGACGAATGCACGCTCCTTGGTCTGGTGCCCCGTGACTGCATTCCCCGCTCCATTGAAGAACGGATTGTTGCACATGCCGACAACATTGTGAAAGGAACGGCACCGGTCACCATCGAGGAGATAATCGGCTCTGCAACCCGGCTGAATAAAAAAGTCAGGCGCCGGATATACCATCTTGCGCTTGATGTTGAAATTCTCTGTAAGAATTGATATTTTTAAAAAATTGGTCTGTAAAACTGCCTGATCTCACATCATTACCAGAGATCCATGATGAACCGGTTTTCGACGGGTATCGCAATGGGGGTGTCACCCGTAACCGTCGGGTAGGGGTGACTGGAGAAAATTGTCAATAGACAATTTTCGACTTTGTCGCAGTGGCGGGGGCAATGTAGCTCGAAGATGTCCATAAGGACATCTTCTCAAGTCTGCCATTCCCTTGGAAGGCAGACATCCCCAAGAACGTTATGAAAAACGATGATTTCTACAGAG
>CAZVFG010000045.1:5226-12253 GCA_964626125.1 uncultured Methanoregula sp. | reverse complement strand
AAGCACCAGGCAGTCAGGCCGGGTTTTCCGTATGATCCCGGTGAAATTCTCCGGCGCGGTTCCGCAGGAGAGCGAAACCCAGCCATCCTTCCTGAACTGCCCGGCCACCCATATGCCGGCACCATCATCCCCGTTCAGCGGGTTGCCGATGCCGAGCAGGATGTTTGTTGCCATAGTCACGACGGGGATTTTGTTTTTTTCTGCTCCATGCTGTCCGGGGGTGTTACCCGAACGCCTTAATTTCCGGCCGGAGTGTCTGGAGATCCACAACCACCGCTTCAGCAGGAGTGGGGTAGACATTCATCTGCTTCTGGAACGACGTCTGGGACTGCCACGTGCCGGCATTGATGCCAAGCACCCCGCGGTAGGTCGTGATCCCATGGATGTGGACGTGACCGGTGTGGAGGATCTCGGGGACCGGGTCGATGATCAGGCGGTCCTGTCGTCCCGCGGCAATCGGGGTCTTCCGGCCGTACGCGGGGGCAAGGTGGCGGCGGACCAGCATCTCTTCCATCATCTGCCCGCTCTTTTCGTAGCTGGCGCCCGGGATCAGGCCGATCATATCATCGATCGACCTGCCATGGTACATCAGCACCCTGACGCCCTGCAGGTTGACAAGCGCAGGGTTTTCTACGAGGATACAGTTTTTCGGGAATTTTTTTGTGAAGGCAGCAGGAATTACCGGCTGGGGTTCGGCACCCCGCACGACGTCATGGTTGCCGGGGGAGACGATGATCTGGACGCGGGACGGGAGATCCTGCAGCATCTCACCAAAACGATCATACTGCTCGTAGATATTCTTGATCAGCAGCTCCTGCTCCTGCCCGGGATACACACCAATACCATCAACAAGATCACCGGCAATCAGCAGGTACGGTGCGGGATCATCCTGCAGCCAGTCACAGAACCGGTTCCATTCTTCGTCGAGGAATGTATTGCTGCCCACATGGACATCGGAAATAAAAACCGCCCTGCCCGGGTGGTCGCTTTTGAACGGCGTATTGTCGATCCGGATATCAGGCCGGTAGAGGTGTTCTGCAAAGAAGAGTTTCCCGTCATGGGAAAGCTTCCCCCGCACCCCGATAACCTCGTCATGGATGAGGCGCTCCGCATCAGAAAAGACCGGGCGATCCTTGCGGAAGAGCACTGCAATGGTGCCGGTCGTGTCTTCAAGCCCGGCGATCCGATGCCCGTTCTGGGTGCTCCTGACGTCAACCACCATGCCAATGATGGTGCACTCTTCCTGCCGGTACCGGGTAGACCGATGGAGACCTTCAATCGGCATCGCCCCGCACCGGGTCCGGATCATGGTGCCCAGCCGCTGGTACCGGTCCCTG
The DNA here is from genome assembly GCA_964626125.1 of uncultured Methanoregula sp. GTDB lineage: Archaea > Halobacteriota > Methanomicrobia > Methanomicrobiales > Methanospirillaceae > MVRE01. The sequence continues at coordinate 10,916 of CAZVFG010000045.1, read as the reverse complement.
AAATAGTGAATGAAATCAGCAGTCCCGTTGATGCCTCCCGAAGTCCCTGCACTGCCGCTGACAACATCAACGGTTGGATCCGCCAGGAACCGGGTCCCGTCGCGCAGCGTCAAAAGACCCGGAATATATTTCGATGTAACGACAACGGTGTCGGGTGGCACCTGTGCAATGATATGCTCGATCAGGTCAGGTTTATCCTGCTCTAGAATGTACTGCACAACATCGGGGTGCACCTGGAGCCGGGTTTCCAGAAACCGCAGAGCGATCTGCTGCGCATCAAGCATGAGTAATCATATATTTTCCACAGAGGGGATATAGGATTTCATCAGGACACCGCTGGCTTGCCCCGGCTTTGTGTGTCCGGAAATGATCTCCTGCGATGGTGATTTATTCCTGTGCTTTATTGCGGAATGCAGGTAACCGTCGATCGTTTCAAAAAATAACGGTTTGGCAGATCGGCACCCTATATTAACCGAAAAGTCCAACAAAGAGCAGGACAATGGCAGACGGAAATAAAAACCGGTCATTACGAAGTTATGTCGATCGGTTCCGGACCAGTGATCACTGGGCCGTATCGCTCGCGCGGGATATCCTGTGGCTTGTTGCGGTTGTCGGTGGCATCGCACTTGCACTGTACCTGATCTGCGGGACATGGCCCGCCGTTGTCACCATCGAATCCGAGAGCATGGTGCCCAATATGAACGTGGGCGATCTGGTCGTTGTTGTCCAGAAAGAGCGGTACGGCGATTTCCAGACCTGGGCTGAAGGGAAGGGCAGCGGCTACCGGAAGTTCAATGACTATGGGGACGTCATCGTGTACCGCCCGAACGGGATTTCCGGCACCATTATTCCGGTCCCCCTCATCTCATCATCACCGCACCCCATCATTCATCGCGCGATGATGTGGATTGAGGCAAAGGATATTTCCGGAAACATATCAGCATACTATACTCCCCATGCAGGTTACATCACAAAAGGTGACCATAACAAAAACATCGACCAGGTGGCAGTATATTCCGATATCGGGCTTATTGAACCAGTAAAAGAGGAATGGGTGATCGGAAAAGCGCTGTTCACGATACCGCTGGTCGGTTATCTCCCCCTCCATATCGTATGGGTGATGGCCATTATCTTTGTCATGATGGGACTCCACGAGCTCTATCTCCGCTCACGGGAAAGAGAGAAAAGTGATTCCTTGAAAAAAACCGGAAAAAAGAAGCAATAACCTGACAGCGACACCACGCGATCCGGTATTATTTTTTTGCACCCGGGAACCGGGTATGAAATCAGAGATGATCCAGTGCCTGCCGCCCGGTCATACCGGTGCGGATCCCGCGTCCCATCGCGGACCGGTTCGCTTCCTTGACAATCCCCTTCAGGATATCATCGGTATCAACGATGGACGGCCCGATAGACGGCCTCACCCGTGCCGCCGGGTAACTGAACGAATCGAGTGCCGCAACGTCAAACGCCCCGCATCCGACCATACCGATGTCAGTGATGACTGCCACAAGATTTGCGGGGCCGAGGGGAATGATGATGCCATCCGCCTCTTTTTTTGCCAGACGAACTTTAACCTGCTCCATATCTCCTCTGGAAGAATGGTCGATGTAAGGGAATAATAATCATGTGTAATGGTGATACGGTACATTTACTTTTTGCATAACGAGATATGATCCGAATGAACATTTGAGGGGATTCATGGATAAACACCTGCGGGTACTGCTCAACGATATAAAAAACGGCCACCGGCCGACCGAAGAAGAGGCGTTGGAGCTGTTCAGGGTACAGGGACATGATGTCTGGGATATCGCAGCAGCTGCAGATTCCAAAAGGCAGAAAACGGTCGGGGATGCAGTGACCTATGTCAGGAACCAGAACATCAACGTCACCAACCTCTGTGTCAATCGTTGCGGGTTCTGCGGTTTCTCAAAAAAACCCGGGGATGCAGGCGTATATTTCTACGAAAAAGAGGAGATTCAGAAGAGAGCCGGGCTCGCAAAATCCCGTGATGTCACGGAGATCTGCACGGTGAGCGGGTTGCACCCGGATTTTACTGCAGCGTCCTATGTCGATATCTACCGCTGGATTCGGGAGGTGGCGCCGGGTGTCCATATCCATGCGAGCAACCCGATGGAGGTTGCCTACGCAGCAAAGAAGAGCAGGATGAGTACGCGTGATGTGCTCGCGGCGATGAAAGAGGCAGGGCTCGGCTCCCTGTGTGGCACGGCAGCGGAGATCCTTGTCGATGATGTCAGGAAGGTCATCTGCCCCCAGAAGGTCAGCACCAAAGAATGGGTGCGGATTATCAGGGAAGCACACCAGCTTGGGATCCCTTCAACTGCCACGATCATGTACGGGCACTGCGAGAGCGAAAAAGACCGGGTAGAGCACCTCGCCATCCTGCGGGACATCCAGGATGAAACCGGCGGTTTTACCGAATTCGTGCCGCTCTCGTTTATCCACATGAACACGCCAATATTCAAAAAAGGGCTCGCACGCGCCGGTGCAACGGGAAGGGAGGACCTGCTCATGGTCGCCGTCTCCCGCCTCTTTTTGGATAATTTCAAAAATATCCAGGTCTCGTGGGTGAAAGAAGGCGTCAAGATGGCACAGATCGGCCTGATTGCCGGCGGCAATGATCTGGGGGGGACGATGTTTGAAGAGAGCATCTCAAAAGGTGCCGGCGCCACCAACACCGATTATCTGGACCCGGCTGAGATGCAGCGGATCGCAGAGGATATCGGCAGGACGCTGGTCCGGCGCACGACGCTGTATGAGGTAGTTCCCTGATATTGAAATTTTTAAAAAAAAATTATCCCTGATCCGGGTGGGTGGTTCGTTTTTTTCTAGTCGTGGTGCGGTTTGAGCAGGCGAACGATCTTGTCCCCGATCTTCTGTGCCTTCTGGACTGCATCCTTGTCCTTTAACACGTCGCCTTCCTTATAGCCTGTCCCCTTCACCCAGCCAAGCGACGAGAACTCGTGGGTGCTTAAGAACCCCTCCAGCGTCTGGATGGTTCGGTTTGCGCCTTTTGACGCCTGCACGGCAACGACGACCCCTTTTCGCCCGGAAAGAGCGCGGTCATGGTAGAGGCTGTACGTACGGTCAATGAAGTTTTTCAGATGACCGCAGACATCGTAGTAATACGTGGGCGATCCAATAACAAGCACCTCGCACCCAAGTACTTTTTTCATAACCGCCCCCCAGTCATCGTTCTCGATCACGCACCATTTTGTCTTCTTGCATTTTTCACAGCCAAGGCAGGGGAGGATTTTCTTTCCGGCAAGCGATACAAATTCGGTTTTGATCCCCTCCGAATCACATCGTTCCAGAACGAGTTTGATCAGGTGTGCTGTGTTGCCATCTTTTCGCATGCTGCCTGACAGCCCGAGCACTTTCATATGTTACACTGCACGTTGGGAGTAATGAGTGTTTTGATAACCGGAGAAAGGTCCAGTGTCAGAAACGCCCTGACAACATCATCCAGCGGATTACCGGCAAAATAAAAGAGGTGCGAATCACAGTCACAATCGCTGCAACCGAATGAGGGGACCGGTACTCCCTCCAGTGCCTGCGCAAGCCTGCACTCAATCTTCTCATCCGTGAAGGCGCAGACAACCGATACAAGGTCAAAATTCCTGCTGGTGAGGAGATAATCGATATGCCATTTCGGTGACCGGTGTTTTCTTCTTGAGAGCTCAATATGGCGCGATACCCTTTTTAACCCCCCGCCCCCCTGTGCCGAACCGGTATAAACATGGAAGCCGGCATGAAAGTCGCAGCGCCCGATCGCACCCACCCCTGTGCTGCACGACGGGTTCCGGAGCACAAGGCAGTAGACCCCTTTAACCATACCCACTCTTCAACAACTCTCGGGCGGATGCGATATGTCCGCTTCCCCCGTTTTCGACCGGTACCCCGTGTCCCGGGTAGAGCCCTTCCACATCGAGGAGCGAGAGCCGGTCGATGGATCGGGCAAGCTCCACCCTGCTCCCCCCGATAAAATCGAAGCGGCCGAACCCGCCATCCGTAAAGACCGTGTCCCCGCTGATCAGCACCTGCTCCGGTTCAGAAAAAAGGCAGATGCTTCCCGGCGTATGCCCGGGTGTGTGCAGCACGCGAAGTCCGCTGATTACATCGCCCTCCTTTACGATGATCTCCGGAACGATTGCTGGTGAGCGTGAACCAAAGTGCATCGCGAGGTTCCGGGCATCATCGAGAAGGCCCGGGGCATCCAGTTTGTGGATCGCCACGTTTGCCCGGCACATGTGGGCGATCTCTTTGACGTGTGCGGTGTGGTCGAAATGGCAGTGGGTGAGCACGACGGTTGAAATGATATCTTTATAGGGCTGGATCGCCATCGGTGTCACCCCCGCATCGATGAGGATATCATGAAAAATATATGAGTTCGCGAACAGGGTTCCGCCGGCAATCCACTGGACTGGCATGCACAATAATAAGGATTCGTAACAGATGTTTCTTATGGATTCGCTCATCCGCAGGTGTGCACGTGATGTTCCGGACGAAGTGGCAGCAGTGGCACGAGCGGAGGGCATCGACCCGGCGCAGATGGCGCGGGCAATAAATGCCGGCAGGGTTGCGATCCCGGCAAATCCGAAACGTCAACACAGGCTCTGTGCAATCGGTGAGGGGTGCACGGTCAAGATCAACGTGAATGTCGGGACATCCGGGACGAGGTGCGACCCGGCACTCGAGGTAAAAAAGGCAAAGGCCGCTTTAAACAACGGCGCCGATTCGCTGATGGACCTCTCTACCGGGGGAGATCTGGTAGCCATCAGGAAAAAAATCTTATCGCTTGACACAACCGTGGGAACGGTGCCGGTGTACGAGGCAGTGCGGCGGGCGGGAAATGCAGCGGATGTCGATGCCGATCTGCTCTTTGCGGTGATCCGTGAACACTGCGAACAGGGCGTTGACTTCCTCACCCTTCACTGCGGCGTGAACCTGGATGCGCTGTCGGCACTCAAAACCGACCCGCGCCTGATGGGGGTGGTCAGCCGCGGCGGGGTATTCCACTGCGCTATGATGGTCCAGCGGGCTGAGGAGAACCCGTTGTTTTCTGAATATGATTACCTGCTGGAGATCCTGTCAGAGTATGAAGTCACCATCAGCCTCGGGGACGGCATGCGGCCCGGCTGCCTGCAGGACGCGGAGAAGCTCGCAAAATCAGTGGAGTACATCACGCTCGGCAGGCTCGCAAAACGTGCGCTCGCGTCCGGGGTACAGCGGATGATTGAAGGCCCCGGCCATATCCCGCTGGATCAGGTGGGCTACAACGTGCGCATGATCAAGGAGATCACCGATCACGCACCGCTTTACCTCCTGGGACCGATCGTGACCGATATTGCCCCGGGCTACGACCATGTAGTCTCAACCATCGGGGGGGCAGTCGCCTGCATGAACGGTGCTGACTTCCTCTGTATGGTCTCCCCCAGCGAGCACCTCGCCCTCCCGCTTGTTGAGGATATCGTTGAAGGGACCCGGGTCACGAAGATCGCTGCACACATCGGCGACACGGTCCGCCGCCCGGAGGGGTACCGTACGGAACGCGAGGTGCAGATGGCGGATGCCCGCCGGAGGCTGGACTGGGAGGAGCAGTTCCGGCTCGCACTGTTCGGGGATGTGGCACGGCGTATCCACAGCCGTGACGGGGAGCAGGAGACCTG
>CAZVFG010000045.1:0-5126 GCA_964626125.1 uncultured Methanoregula sp. | reverse complement strand
CCCTCTGGCGACAAAGGCTGCGATTGCCCGGATCAGGGCTTTGTTGTGCGATGTGACCGGCACGGTGATAAGCGTGCTGTCCCGTGCCGGAATCCTGATGCAGCCGGTATTCCCGTCCGCGATCTCCTGCTCGTGCCCGTCTGTCCCGCACAGGGTGACAAAGCGAAGTTCCCGCAGGGTAACGCCAATGGGGTTGGGATTGTTCATTTTGATCATCACATCAAGATCAATGGATGCGAGCGAGATGGCGCGTACCTTGATACCTTCCAGCGTAACAGCAGGCTCCTGCAGGATCGGCATGTATGGAAAACCTAAAATCAACGGAAGAAGTATTCCCAGAGAGCGAACCCGATCTCAAACGCGATCAGGATGATCACAACCCATTCGAGGAAATGGGAGTGCTGGATCCGGACTTCATCGGACAGCATCGCGTAGGTCTCCCGTATGACCGCGATCTTCCGGTTCACGCTCTCGCTCCACTGGTTGCTCCGCAGCACTTTGAGTGCCGTCGCATAGACCCGTGCGTAATATACATCCTCGGTCACCTTGATCAGGTTATTGACCTTTTCGATCGTCTCGGAGATCTCAGCCTGCGTCTCCATCAGGCCGGACATGATGGCGTGGTACCGGTACATCCGGCTGTACTGGGAGAGCCGTTCGGCCCCCTCGATATCGTCATACATCTTCCCCATCTGACGGGTCAGTTCCCGGTCATAATACCGGAGCTCGAGCACCTGCACGTTGGCAAACTCGATCAGGTCGATGATATCCGCGGGGGGGTTGGGATCGCAGAGGAACGCGGTATCCCATGAGATTACTGCAAGGTCGTCAGGAGTATAACTGAGCGTGTTGACCAGGATGTCCTGCCGCGTGGACGGGGCGATCACCACCCGTTCGTTCAGGAGCAGGGGGAGGGGGTCAAAGGCATCATCTTTCCGGTCACAAACATAGATGGTATAGTCCTCGTAGAAGTCCGGATTGAGGGTAAAATTTTTGATGTGGGGGCGGATCAGTTCGCCAAGCGTCATCAGGTACTGCACAAAATAATCTGCAAGCCCTTCCTGGTGGGGGAAGAGGAACGCGAGCCGCTCGAGTTCGGCAGTATCCGCACGCGGGGCATCACAGATGAAACAGAAACTGATAACCCCCACATCGTATATTCGGGCAATCACTGAGAACTCGATGAGCCGGCCGTCCCGCTCGAACCGGAACGGCTGCATCCGGATCATGAGTGGAGGGTCTTCCATAATGATCGATTTTGGCCTGACCCGGGCAAACCCTGCCCGTGCGGTCGCATAACTTGTTGTCAGCGCCCGCTCCAGTTCGGTCAGGTCGACCTCCCGCCCAATATCGTATATCCGGAAATAGTGGAGTGAAACCATACGTTCATCATCCCGTTGGCATATTTTTTTTGACCCGGGATCAGGGACAACCTAAATGATGTATACTCTCTCTGGCATCCGTGCTGCCTTAAATGATTTGAATGATGTCTGTTACTCCGCGAGCTGCATGAATGCAAAAGGTCCTTGTTATCAGATCTTCACACCTTGTCAAAGGCGGAAAACATCGTGTATCTCAGCTCCATACCAGGTTCTTAATGCCCTTGAAAAGGGTGCCATACTCTACAGGAAGTATATGGCAAATATCAGGTGAACGGTTTTTGTGATGCAGGCATCCCGCCCCCTGGAAAACCGGCATGTGCCCCGGTCTTTGAGGCAAAACGACGATCACCGGTCAGGTGGCCGGCAGACCAATGGTGAAGATGAAAAACGGGAACGACGATCCGGAAACCGGTCCGGGATTATTGGTTCACTGCAATTTCAGGATTCTGATGGCCAGCCACGCCGCATTCTCCCCGTTGTCAACGCCCACGCAGGCGACCGGCACCCCTTTGGGCATCTGGGCAATCGCGAGGAGCGCATCGAGCCCGTTGAGGGTCCCGCTGACCGGTACACCGATCACCGGCTTATCGGTCTTTGAGGCGATCACGCCGGGCAAGGCAGCGGAGAGTCCGGCAATCGCGATGTACACCTTCACCTCGCTCTTCTTGATATACGCGTCCAGCTTGTCCGGGTCCCGGTGGGCGGAGATCACCTGAGCATCATACGTCACCCTGTTCTCGTCAAGCACTTTTTTCACTTTGTCCGTAATCGCGCTGTCCGATGTGGAACCGGAAATAATCGCTACGTCTGCCATGTCTGCCATCCAAACTTATATCCCGTTTATTTAAATATACTATGGGCAGATCAACATGGAAAAAGAACCACTGCTGATGCTGCCGGGCCCCGTCCCGATGCCAGAAAGGGTCCGGTACGCCATGATGCGTCAGGCTATCAACCACCGGAGCGCCGAGTTCGGTGCGGTCTATGCCGACTGCGTGCGGGTGTTAAAGACCGTCTTTGGCACCACAAACGATCTCTTTGTGATCAGCGGATCCGGCACTGCCGGCATGGAAGCTGCGGTCGCAAATTTCGGAAGGGACAAGGACATTGCCTGCCTCGTCAATGGCAAATTCGGCGAGCGGCTCTTTAAGATCAGCCAGCGCTACGGGAAAGCACACGAGATCGCATCGGAGTGGGGGACGCCCCTGAACCTTCCCGCACTCGAAGAGCGGCTGGAACAGGGTGCGCAGGTCGTCACCCTTGTGCACAACGAGACGTCGGCAGGGATCAAGAACCCGGCACAGGAAGTGGGCAGGCTCGCCCGAAAGCATGATGCACTCTTTATCATGGACGGCATCACCTCAATAGCAGGTGACACTGTTGAGGCAGACATGTGGGGTGTCGACGTTGCGATTGTGGGATCACAAAAATGCCTCGCGGCCCCGGCAGGACTGGCAGCAGTGTCCGTCAGCAGCCGGGCATGGGAGCGGCTCTCGAAGAACCCGCCCTACTACCTTGACCTCGCCGCGTACAGAAAGAGTGCGGCCAGCACACCGATGGAAACACCGTACACCCCGGCAGTTCCCCTGTTTTTAGCCCTCCGTGAGGCATGTCTCATGATTGAGGAAGAGGGATTATCCAACCGGATCGCACGGCACCGGAAGATGGCAAATGCGGTGCGGGCAGCAGCAGGGGCGTGGGGACTTTCCCTGTACCCGAAGATCGGTGCGGGGCATGAATATTCCAATACCGTCACCGCGATCTCGTATCCCGCAGGTATCAAGGATAGCGAGATGAGGGATATTATCAAGAAGATGGGGATTATAATTGCCGGCGGTCAGGACCACCTCAAAGGGAAGATCTTCCGGATCGGGAGCATGGGGGCCGTCGGTGCGCCGGAGATCCTTGCAACACTTGCCGCGACCCAGCACGCCCTCAAAAAGCTGGGTTACAAGGTGCAGGGCGACGGAGTGCAGGCAGCTGGTGAGGTACTCGGATGAGAGTGGGAGTTGCCGACACCACATTTTCCCGCGTCAACATGGGAGCCATTGCGATCGATGAGTTAAAAAAGCACGCAAGCGTGGCCATCGAGCGCGTGACGGTGCCGGGCATCAAGGACTTACCGGTTGCCTGCAAAAAACTGATCGAGGAACGGCAGTGCGATATTGTCATGGCACTGGGAATGCCCGGGGGGCAGGAGAAAGACCGGCTCTGCGCACACGAGGCCTCGCAGGGCCTCATCCTGTGCCAGCTGATGACCAATACCCACATCATCGAGGTCTTTGTCCACGAGGACGAGGCAAAGGACGAACGCGAGCTTGCATGGCTTGCGGAACAGCGCACGAGAGAGCATGCCGTCAACACGGTAAAACTCGTCCTGCACCCCCGGGATCTGGAGCGGGATGCCGGCACCGGCCAGCGGCAGGGTTTTGCCGATGCAGGCCCGGCACGGCGTTAATAAAGGAGAGTATGAGTTTATCTTGTTCAACATTACAAGATGATCAGTGAGCAGTGAAGATATGGCAATAAAACTGGGATTTGTGGTTTCGGAATTCAACCGTGACATCACCTACATGATGGAGATCGAGGGACGGGAGCACGCAACATTTCTCGGTGCCCAGGTAACCGAGTGCATCTATGTTCCGGGTGCATATGACATGCCGCTCGCGATAAAGAAGATGCTGCAGGCGGGAAAGGTGGATGCCGTCGTCACCATTGGTTGCGTTATCGAAGGTGCAACGCAGCATGACGATATCGTGGTCCAGCATGCTGCCCGGAAGATCATCGACCTCTCGCTTGAATTCGGCAAGCCGGTAACACTCGGTATCTCAGGGCCCGGGATGACCCGCCTCGAGGCAAACGAGCGGATCGATTACGCAAAGCGTGCCGTCGAATCAGCCATCAAGCTTGTCCAGCGATTGAAATGAGGCAGTTATCGGAAAAAATTTCCGAAATTGCACCCTCTGCCACCCTTGAAATTGCCGACCGGGCAAAGAAGATGCAGCGGGCGGGCATCGATGTCATCAGCCTCTCTATCGGAGAGCCCGACTTTGATACCCCGCAGCATATCAGGGATGCCTGTATCGATGCCCTGAACCGGGGCGAAACCCACTATGCCCCCAGCAACGGTATCCCCGAACTCCTTTCTGCGATTAGTGAAAAGATCACCGGAGAGAACCACTTCCCCTGCAGGCCGGAACAGGTGATCGTCGCCTGCGGTGCAAAGGATGCAATATACGAAGCAATGGAGGCGGTCATCAACCCCGGTGATGAAACGATCCTTCTCACCCCCGCATGGGTCTCGTACGAACCCTGCGTGCAGATTGCAGGCGGCAAAGCGGTCACCCATCCCGTCAACCAGAAAACATTCCAGCTGAACGATTCAGTGCTTGAACGGGTGAATCCCAAGACCAAGATGATCGTAGTGAACTCGCCCTCAAACCCCTCGGGGGCAGTCTTTGACAAGAGATCGATGCAGCTGGTTGCCGACCTCTGCTGCGATCACGACATGTACGCGATGTCAGACGAGATCTACGAGAAGCTGGTCTACGGAAAGAAGCATATCGCGCTCGCGAGTATCGGTGACATGGCACAGCGTACGATCACCATCAACGGCTTCTCCAAATCGTACGCGATGACCGGATGGAGACTGGGGTATGCCGTCGCCCCGCTGGAGATCATCCGGCAGATGTCCAAGGTGCAGCAGCACTCGGTGAGCCAGGCAGCCACATTTGCGATGTGGGG
>CAZVFG010000044.1:0-12393 GCA_964626125.1 uncultured Methanoregula sp. | reverse complement strand
ATCACTTTCTCCCCGCGCACCACAGGCCTTAACATCCGGAATTCCAAGCCTTGTTCAGATCCATGATCGGCAAAGGCGCGTACCTCAGGCAGCTTGTGGCCGCCACGGCGCAGATGCGGTCTGTTTCGGTGGGAAAGGAGATGGAAGGCAGCTCGCCGCCCTCGGTCTTCATCGGGAGCTGGAATTATCCGAGCGTGTACGCCGGCCCGATGATTGCGCCCGTGCATGGCGACACCGCGGTCATGGATATGCCGGAGTCCTGGATTGCGGGGAACAAGACGCAGGAGGAGATCATCGGGTACCGGATGAACCTTGTCCGGGGCAAGCACATGGTCGATGCCGGCGATATCGGAAACCGGTTTGTGGAAAAACTGCAGGAGATCTCCCTCTCTTCCTCCTCTGTCGAGAGCGAGATCGCGTTTACCGACACCCCGAAGGGGACGACGTTCTCCGAGGAGCACGCCCCCTTCGGGCCCAGCGCCCCCATCGAGCGGTTCGAGATCGAGAGCGGTCGCTGGGACAAAGACCTCGAGAGGGTGTACTATGACGACGATCTCCGGGCCAAGGATGCTGTCATCGGACTGCACCGGCAGGGTGTCCCGTTCTCCGCCATCCAGAAGGCCTTCTCTGCCGGCACCATGGGGAGGGGAGGTGGGCGGCACCTCGTCCCGACCCGGTGGTCGATCACCGCCGTGGACACGACGATTGGCGACCACCTCCTTACCGAGGTAAAAAAATGCCCGGTGATCGACACGGTGAGGGTCCACGAGTTCTCGAGCCTGCACAACAATTACGCGGTCATCCTGATGCCGACCGGCTGGCAGTACGAGTGGTCGGAGGCGTTCCTGCGGGTGCTCGGGAACGAAGAACTCGTCTTCTCGGACCACGAAATCCATAAGAAAAAGACGGAGTACTCGCACCTCGGGGGGTGCTACTACTCCTGCAAGATGGCGGTGCTGGAAGCCCTCGCCCGGGAGCAGAGGCAGGCCGGAGCGATCATCCTGAGAGAAGCCCTGAGGGGGTACGTGCCGATGGGGGTCTTCAACGTCCGGGAGAATGTCCGCAGCGCGATGCGCCTGCCAGGGCAGGAGTTCGAGGATGTGAAGTCCGCGCTCGCTCACATCGGGCAGAAGTTCACCCTCCCAGTGGACAGGTTCGTGGAGGAAGGGGCCCTGCTCCGGAGCGTGCTTAAGCAGAAACAGATGAGGCTTGCGGATTTTTCCAAAAAAGACCGTCTCATAATGGCGATGCCGGATGCCGGCCTGTCCGCGTGAAGATACCATGACTCCGATCAAGGAATGGCGAACCCATGACCGGTGATACAGGGCGGATCATTCTCCACCTCGACATGGACAGTTTCTACGCTTCTGTTGAGGTCCGGAAGCGGCCGGAACTTGCGGGGATGCCGGTGATCATCGGCGCCGACCCGAAGCAGGGAAAGGGCAGGGGCGTCGTCTCCAGCTGCTCGTATAAGGCCCGGGAGTCCGGGGTCCGATCCGCGATGCCGATCTCGCGGGCATACGCCCTCTGCCCGCACGCAGTCTTCCTTCCTCCCGACTTCCCGGCCTATGCAAAAGCCTCGGAACGCGTTATGGCGATCCTCCGGGAACCGAAATTCCCGTTCGAGCAGGTGAGTATCGACGAGGCGTTCCTCGATGTAACCTCTGCGGGAGGGTACGGGGCAGCTGAGGGTCTCGCACGGGATCTGAAGGAGAAGATCAGGACCGGGCTTATGCTCACCTGCTCGATCGGGATCGGGCCTTCCAAGACAGTCGCAAAGATAGCGTCCGATTTCCAGAAACCCGACGGCCTGACGGTAGTCCCGGTAGAAAGCGTGAACAGCTTTTTAGGTCCCCTTCCCGTCCGGAAGATCCCGGGCATCGGGAAAAAGTCCGAGGCAGAGCTCCAGGAACTCGGGATCAGGACGATAAAGGACCTTGCTTCCACCGGCCCGGAGGTGCTGATGGCCCGGTTCGGGAGGGGCGGGATCGGGCTGCACGACCGTGCTCTCGGGATCGACGGGAGCGGGGTCGTGGAGCGCGGCGGTCCCCACTCCGTCTCCCGCGAGACGACCTTTGATGAGGACACCGGTGACCCGGAGCTCCTTGCGGCAACGATGAACGATCTTGTGCGGGACGTTCATCGGAATCTCATCGGGGGGGGGCTCCGGTTCAGGACGGTAACGGTCAAGGTGCGGTACACCGGGTTTGTCACGAAGACAAAGGCGCGCTCGGTCTCCCACTATACCGACGATATCAGGGCGATTGGCGCCCTCGCCCATACCCTGCTTTGCGATCTTTTCAGCGATCGGAAGATCCGGCTGGTCGGGCTCCGGCTCTCGGGGTTTGAGGCGAGGGATGCCTGGCAGATGACACTGGAAGTCTGAGATCGTCGCTGTCTGCTCCTGATCGCCCCCGGTACTGGAAAAAGTATGTTGTTTCCTGAGATGTCCGAACATCGGCAGGTAACGATGGGTCAGGATATTTGCCAGAGCAGGATCGGCAATTTTTCGCAGCCAACCCCCGCGATCATGGCCTGACCCCTGCGATCCCCCCTCCATTTGTACGAGGAAACAAAAACGAAAGCTCCGCCATATCAGCAGAAGACTAATTAAAAAAGATGCGGGAATTATTTCTGGTCGGAGTACTTCTCGACCACCCGGACATTGTCGCCGCGGATAGTGATCGGGATGGGCACGACGCTCTCGTAGAGCTCGACGGTTATCTCCTCTTTTACCGAATCGACGCGCTTGACGACCGCCTTCTCGCCCTTGAATGGCCCGGCAATGAGCTCCACGATCGTGCCCTCCTCGATCCCGCTGACTACCGGCTTGGGGACAAGGAAGTGCGCGACCTCGGCAAGCAGCATCGAGCTCTTCTCGCCTTCGTCCTTGCCCTTGCGTACGACTGCGCGCGCGTGGGGGATCTTTTCGACGAGCTGTTCGATCCGGTTCAGTTTCTCCGGCGTCTCGATGAGCACGTAGCCCTTCAGCTCATTGGGCACGATTATGGAAACCACGTTGATGTCAATCGCTTTGCTGTCAATCGCCTTTTTGATGCTGTCAGCAACCGTCCGTTCCTGCTTTGAAGTAGTCTTGATTGCAAAGATCCGGTTATTCGAGACCTCAGCAGCGGGTTCAGCGGCGGGTGCCGGTGCAGGGGTGCCGGGAGCCTGTTCGTTCATGGCGATCAGAATCAGAAACCCAGCATTTTCTGGTGGTCGAACATGACAAAAAGCATGAATCCGACAAGCCCGATCAGGAGTACCCCTGCGGCAGCGACGATCGCGATCTTCGTAAACTCCTCGCGGGTGGGAGTGCGCGCAAGTTTCAGGACCCTCAGGTATTTCCTGAAAAACTCCTCCTGCACGTTAATTTTAAAATCCGGCTTTGATATCTCCATATTTACTCACTTGAGAAAGTCAATCTCAAACTGTTTCTGGACTTTTGGGGTAAGTTTCTCGTTCCTACCATATATCTGTGGCGACCGTACGCCGGTCACTACCAGCAGCGTGCGCATCTTGTTCTGCATGCCGGGATCGATCTGGGCACCCCAGATGATGCGTGCATTCGGGTCGACACGGTTATAGACTTCCTGAATAACGCCTTCGGCTTCCTCCATAGTCATGTCAGGACCGCCAACCACGTTGACGAGTGCAGCGGACGCCCCGGAGATATCCACATCCAGGAGCGGCGAACGGATTGCCTTTTTGACCGAGTCTGCAGCCTTGTCCTCGCTGTCGCTTTCACCCATGCCGATCATGGCGACGCCGCCACGTTCCATGACCGTGCGCACATCGGCAAAGTCGAGGTTCACGAGCCCGGGCATCGTGATCAGCTCGGTGATCCCCTTCACCGCACGCATGAGCACTTCATCTGCCACCTTGAAGGCGGCGTAGAGTGGCAGTTTCGGCACAACCTCGAGCAGCCGGTCATTCGGCACGACAATGACCGTATCCGCCACATCCCGGAGGCGTTCGAGGCCGGCTTCTGCGTTCTCCATGCGGATGGCACCTTCCGCGGCGAACGGCAGGGTGACGATTGCAATCGTGAGCGCCCCCTCCTCGCGGGCAGCTTTGGCAATAATCGGTGCAGCGCCGGTGCCGGTGCCGCCCCCAAGGCCGACGGTGATGAAGACCATGTCGCAACCGGAGACCGCTCCGCGGATCTCCTGCTCGTTCTCGAGCGCCGCCTCTTCCCCGATCTGCGGGATGGACCCGGCGCCAAGGCCCCGGGTGCGCTGCCTGCCGATCAGGATGCGCTGGTCGGCATGGGTGCGGATCAGGTGCTGGGCATCGGTGTTGATGGCGACGAGCCGTGCACCGTGGATGCCCTCCTCCATCATGCGGGTGATGGTGTTCGATCCGCTGCCCCCGCAGCCGATGACTGCGATCTCGGTCCTGAGCTCGGCCAGAATCTGGTCGAGGTCTTCATTATTCTGCGCAACCGGCGTCTTGTCGGTCTGCGCCTTGGTGAGTGCCTCTTCAACAATTGACCTCATGCAATGTTCTCCAATCCCGGGATGTGGATTCTGATATCACTGCCCGATGACACCATTGCCGGTGTGATCACCCTGCCGCTGACCTCGACGGTCTGCCCTGCTGCCAGTGCCTTATACAGGGGTCCTGCCGGCACCCCCAGCACGCGTGCTTTGTTGGGGTCGAACCGGACTTTTTTTATGATCAGGTGATCGTCGTCCTGTGCAGTGATCTGTTTAATACGTATGATTTTTACGCACAATGTATTTAAATCGTTTATTATTCCTGATGTATACGCTGCATACGTGATGAAAACCGGAAGCGGGCGATTATCAGTGCCAGACAGGTGAATGACGGGCAATCCTTCGATTCCTGCAAGAAAAGTCTGCTCATCTGCCTTCAATGTCTCTGACAGGAGGACCGGATCAATCCTGACCAGTTCCAGATGCCCGTCGCCATCAATTGCATGGACATGGCAGCGGGCTTTAGGAGAGATCGTGCCTGCCAGTGCCCGTGAACGACGGTACATTTCCCACGGGAGCGTCCCCATATCAGCAAGCTCGGTTTCACCCAGCCTGATGATGCCGAGTTCGTCCAGTGTTCCGGTGAGCTGGTGCAGCTCTTCCTTTAACAGTGCCTTTCTATCGATATAAGCTGCCACCGCCCCGCTTTTTTCCAGCATCGTGCGGATCATTGGTCCATCCAGAGAACTCACCTCCCGGGAATGGGCGATATGCCCGAACGCCCCCCGCGATGTGAGCGTGATCTCCGTCTGCCGTGCTGCATAGTGGTTACCCCCAAAGCCGATCAGCGGAACTGCATCGAGAGGGCTTGCGGCAAGCACGCTCTGTGCCACTGCACGCCCCGCTGTTTCATCCACCCATTCCTTCTCCGTGCTGCCGATTTCAACAAAGAATGTGGGGTGGCAGAGATCCGTCGGCCCGTGGTGGGTGACCTCATACGAGACCCGGTAGCCGGCAGGACCGTTCTTCGCAAGTTCCCGCAGCACCGCCTGCATCATTCCCGGGGCTGCAGGGGGAAGCGAGCGGGGGCTGCCGCCCAGCTCCGCGTCCCGCAGGTTACCGGTCACGTGCACCGTAAGAACTGGTACAGGGTTGATACTTGCATGCCGGGACAGGAAAATTACCAGGTCGGTACTGAGTCCCGCATCAACCCCATCAGCATAGATAAGCCTGCCCTCAACCTCATGGAACTCGTAGGTCCGGCCGGTCTTTTGCACCGTACCGCCGCGCTCATCCAGCATCCCTTCAATCTGCTTCCTGATATTGACGCCGGCTTTGTCCTGTGCCGAGTTGATGAGGCAAACTTTCATCGTCCGGATATGGGGTGTGCCCAAGAATAAGCGTGCCTGATACAGGTTGTGAGGAGATCTAGAAGGACTCTTCTTTTTGGGATCACTTCGTTTTGTGCGGTTGCACACCATGCTATGATCAGTAAACACCATAAAGAAGTACATAAAATAGTGTTACCATGAACGATGAGAAGATTGCAGAACTCTTCAAGGAAGCAGGTATCGATAAAGAGATCAAGTGCCCTCAGGCGTTTGCGATTGCCCAGAAACACAAGATATCAAAAAAGGCAATCGGGGATTATTGTAACAGCCACCACATCAAGATCCGTGCCTGCCAGCTCGGCTGCTTCAAATGAGTATTTTCTTAAAGGTTGTCCCGGTATCAGAAGCAATCGCAGCCGTTTTGCGGATTGCACCGGCACCCGTACAGGAAACCATCCCGCTTGAATCGTCTGCCGGCAGAGTGCTTGCGGCTGATGTACGTTCCGACATGGACATTCCGGGATTCGACCGCTCCGTTGTGGACGGATACGCGGTGCGGGCTGCAGATACCACCGGGGCTAGTGATCCAATCCCGGCGATGCTGCACACCAAAGGCAGGGTCGAGATGGGGCGTCATTCAGGCACGGAGATCCGTCCGGGTGAATGTATCTATGTCCCGACCGGCGGAGTTCTTCCTTCCGGCGCAGATGCCATGGTGATGGTAGAGAATACCGAGCAGGCCGGCGGGGATGTGCTTGTCAGAAAACCCGTGGCCCACGGGGAGAATGTCCTGCTGCACAATGAGGATTTCTCAGGCGGTGATGTAGTGCTCACGCGGGGTCGGCGACTCTCTGCACAGGACATCGGCGTGCTCGCTGCCGCGGGATGCGCACGGGTTCCTGTCTTCTGTGTACCGGTTATCGGTGTTATTTCAACGGGAAACGAGCTCGTACCGGTGACAAAGAAACCCGCTGGCGGCGAGGTACGGGACAGCAACTCCTTCATGGCCGGGGCATATGTGCAGGAGCACGGTTGCAGGCCGGTGTATTACGGTATCCTAAAGGATGACCGCGTGGTGCTGCGGCAGGCGCTGGAACGGGCGGTGGGCGAGTGTGATGCAGTGCTCATCTCCGGGGGCAGTTCAAAGGATGAGCGGGACGTATCAGCTGCTCTCATCGCTGAACTCGGCGAAGTGATTATCCACGGGATCGCAATCGCGCCGGGGAAGCCTACCATAATCGGCCAGGCCATTAAAAAACCCGTCATCGGTCTCCCGGGTCACCCGGCATCAGCATTCATCGTGCTCATTGCGATAGTCCGGCACCTCCTTAATGTCATGACGGGAGATGCAGCACCGGCAAAAAAGGTTGCTTTTGCGGCACTTGCCAACAACGTCCCTTCCCAAAAGGGCAGGGAGGACTATGTGCGGGTGAAACTTGCGGACGGTGTGGCAACCCCGCTCTTCGGTAAATCCGGGCTGCTCAATACGCTGGTGAAGAGCGATGGCGTAATCTGCATCCCTGCCGGAAGCGAGGGGCTCGAGTCCGGCGAAAAGGTGGAGGTGTGGTTGTGGTAAAAAGGTACCTGAATATCACCTCGCTGGACGATGCCCTTGCCCTGTTTTGGAAGGATTTTCCCTGCACGCCATCAACGGTGCGGGTGCCGCTGGAATTATCAGCCGGGCGCATTACCGCCATCCCGATCTTCGCCCGGTACTCGGTGCCTGAGATACACCTCGCCGCCATGGATGGGATCGCCGTCATGAGCGCCGATACCCGGGGCGCCAGCGAGCAGCACCCGGTCACGCTCCCCCATGCAAAGCGGGTGAACACCGGCAACGTTGTGCCACCTGAATTCGATGCGGTCATCATGATTGAAGATGTCTGGGTGGATGATGACCGGTTCATCATACGCAAGTCAACCGCTCCCTGGCAGCACGTCCGCCCCGCGGGAGAAGATATCGCAGAATCTGAGATGGTGCTCCCCTCACAGCACCGTATCCGCCCGCACGAGCTCGGTGCGCTTGCCGCGTACGGGGTCACTGATGTTGAGGTGCTGAATGTCAGAGTCGGACTGATCCCGACAGGCAGCGAGCTGGTGGCGCACGGCACACGACCGTTGGCGGGGCAGGTCGTGGAGAGCAACACCGTGATGGCGGTGGCGATGCTCTCCTCGCTCGGTGCCACCTGCACCCGGTACCCGGTGGTGAAGGACGACCCCGCCCTGATCGGGGTTACACTGCGGCGTGCGGTGGCGGAAAATGACGTCGTAATCATATCAGCGGGTTCATCAGCGGGGACACGGGACTACACCGCAGACGTGATCGCGGAGCTTGGCGAAGTGCTCGTCCACGGGATTGCGATCAAACCAGGGAAACCAGCCATCATCGGCAGGATTGGAGGCAAGCCGGTGCTCGGGATGCCGGGTTACCCACTGTCGGCACTCACGGTGATGCGGGAAATTGCGTTACCGCTTCTCTCGCGTTACGGGCTTCCTGTGCCGGATCCTGAGACTATTGAGGCACAAATCACCTCCACGATCCACAAGGAGATCGGGGCCGATGAGTTCGTCCTCTGTGCACTTGGCAGGGTCGGCGACCGCTGGGTAGTCTCGCCCCAGTCCCGCGGTGCCGGCGTGCAGATGAGCGCGGTGCGGGCGAACGCATACCTGAAGGTGTCCGCAAACACCGAGGGTTATGAAGCAGGAGAGCGGGTTCCTGTGCAGCTCATGGTCAGCAGGGGTGAGGCAGGGCAGGCACTCCTCATCACCGGGAGCCATGACCCGGTGGTCGATTATCTCTCTGACCTCCTGCGCAGCGCCGGAATCGACCTGCACTCCACCCATGTGGGCAGTATGGGCGGGATCCTTGCACTGAAAAAGGATGAGTGCCATGCAGCACCCATGCACCTGCTCGCCTCTGACGGGAGCTACAACACTGAATACCTGAAAAAATATCTGCCGGGCGAGAGGCTTGTCGTGCTCTGTGTCGCGGGCAGACAGCAGGGGATCGTATCGCGTGACGGGGTCACGTTTGACGAACTCCCCAAACACATGTTTATCAACCGGCAGAAAGGGTCGGGAACGCGGATGCTGCTTGACTTTGAGTTGAGAAAAGCAGGAATTGCCTCATCATCCATTCGCGGGTATGAACGCGAGGCGACCACGCACCTTGCCGTTGCGCTCGCGGTGAAGTCCGGCGAGGCGGATGCGGGCATGTGTGTATATTCTGCAGCAAAAGCGTTCGGGCTACGGTTCGTCCCGGTTGCACAGGAGAGGTATGAGATTGCAATCCGTCGGACTCACATGGACGACCCGAGGATTGCGGCGCTCTGTGACGCGATTGCATCCCCCGCATTTAAGGGAATTCTGGATCTGCTGGGGGGCTACGCCACGAAGGAGACAGGCGTGCGGCACGCACTGCCATGACCACCGTCTCTTGAGGCGTTGCACATTTGAACACCCCGTCAATGTCCCATGTTTTGTAGCCGAAGACCGGCTTTTTGAGTTTTAACGCGATCGCAATCTCGGAGAGCGTACCATACTTCCCCCCGATCGCGATTACCGCATCCGCGGACTGCACGAGGATAACGTTGCGGGAGAATCCCATACCACTCCTGAGCCGCACATCGAGGTACGGATTGCCATCTCCCATATCCGGCAGGACCCCGACCGTTGTCCCCCCCTGCTCCTTTGCCCCTTTGCACGCCGCCTCCATCACACCGCCCAAACCCCCGCAGATGAGCGTCTCGTGGTTTGCGGCAATCAGGTAGCCCACGTCCTGCGCCGCTGCATACTCCTCCGGCGTGCAGTCACCAGCGCCGATTATTGCGATCTGCATAGTAGTGCATCAAACGGGATAGATATAGAGCTGCCCGATCGGTTCACGATAATTACTTTGTCCTGTGGCGCCAACATTTTTCAATACGCTTCGGGCGTCCCAACAGCACACGAAAGAGGGGCAACGTGAAGGAAGTCACCGCGAACTTTGACGCAAAAGGTATCGAGCAGGAGGTGCGGGCATACTGGCGCACCCATGATACATATAAAAAAGTCAAAAACCTCCGAAAGCCAGGAAAGCCGTTCTTTTTTGTCGATGGCCCACCGTATACCACCGGGCATATTCACCTCGGCACTGCATGGAACAAGATCATTAAAGACAGCATCCTGCGCTGGTACCGGATGAACGGGCGGGACGTGGTCGACCGTGCGGGCTACGATATGCACGGGCTGCCGATTGAGGTTAAGGTGGAAAAAGAGCTGGGTTTTGCGTCCAAAAAAGACATCGAGACGTTCGGCATCCAGCCGTTCATCGAGAAGTGCCGGGAGTTTGCGCACAAGAACAAGCTGCTCATGGACGCACAGTTTGAAAACCTCGGTGTCTGGCTCGATTTTGCGAATGCCTACCAGACCGTGGAACCCGAATATATCGAAGCAGCGTGGTGGACGCTTGCCCGTGCGGATGAAAAGGGGATGCTCGAACGCGGGCACCGGGTCGTGAACTGGTGCCCCCGCTGCGAGACGGCGATAGCGGATGCTGAGGTGGAGTACTGGGACGAGACCGACCCGTCGATCTTTGTCAAGTTCCCGCTCAAAGGAAAACAGGGCGAGTATCTCGTGATCTGGACAACCACACCCTGGACGCTGCCGGCAAACGTCGCGGTTGCCGTTTCAAAGGATTTCATTTATGCACAGGTAAAAGCGGTCAAGGACGGAAAAGAGGAGATCCTCTGGATTGCCGATGAACTTGCGGAGAGCGTGCTCAAAAAGGGGCGGTACAAGGGTTATACAACGCTTGACAGGCAACCAGGAGCCGCCCTTGTCGGCCGGGAGTATGAGTCCCCGCTTGCGGAGTTTGTCCCGCTCCAGAGGCAGATCCGGCACCGGGTCGTGGCCGCAGACTTTGTCGCAATGGAGAATACCGGCATGGTGCATATCGCGCCGGGCCATGGCTGGGACGACTTTGTGCTTGGGACAAAGGAAGGACTTTCTGTCGTCTGTCCGGTGGATGGTGCCGGGTACTTCAGGGAAGAGGCAGGAAGGTTTGCGGGCAGGTTCGTGAAAGATGCGGACGCGGACGTACTCGTTGCACTTGGCGACCACCTGATGGCAAAGGCATCGGTCGTCCACCGGTACGGGCACTGCTGGCGGTGCAAGACCCCGATCATCTACCGGGCGACATCCCAGTGGTTCATCAAGGCAGCAGATATGCGGGATAAGATGCTTGCCGAGGTTGCGGCAGTCACGTGGTATCCGGAATGGGCAGGCAGCGCACGGTTCCATGACTGGATCAAGGAAGCCCGTGACTGGTGTATCTCCCGGCAGAGATACTGGGGCATCCCGATACCGGTCTGGGTCTGTACAAAATGCGATAAATATCGTGTAATCGGTACCATCAACGAACTCGAACAGGCAAGCGGCACATCCCTCAAAGACCCCCACCGCCCGTACGTGGACAGCGTGACAATCCCGTGCACCTGCGGCGGGATAATGAGACGGGTGGAGGATATCTTCGATGTCTGGTTCGATTCAGCAGTCGCATCGTGGGCTACCCTCGGATACCCGCGCAAAACAGGGGAGTTTGAAAAACTCTGGCCGGCAGAATTCATCACCGAAGGGCAGGACCAGACACGGGGCTGGTTCTATTCGCAGCTGGGTGCGAGCACCGTTGCATTCGGGAAAGCGCCGTACAAAAGTGTGCTGATGCACGGGTTTGCCCTCGATGCCGAGGGAAAGAAGATGTCAAAAAGCTTTGGCAACGTTGTCACTCCCGAGGAAGTCATCGCAAAGGTCGGGGTGGACGTGCTCAGGCTCTACGTGCTCTCGTCTTCGGCACCGTGGGACGACCTGAAGTTCAACTGGGAGGGCGTCTCTACCGTCAACCGGGCGGTAAACATCCTCTGGAACGTGTACCGGTTCCCCCTCCCGTACATGATCCTCGACAAATTTGAACCGTCGTCCACCAAGGGAATCTGGGACGGGAACTACGTTGCAGGGCACATCGGGAAGATGCCGGACGTAGACCGCTGGATTATCTCACGGGTGAACTCCCTTGCAGGACAGGTCGATACCGAAATGAAGGTGTGCCAGCTCCATCGTGCGACCCGGGCTCTCATCACCTTCATCCTCGAAGACCTCTCGCGCTGGTATGTCCAGCTCGTCCGCGAGCGGATGTGGCTGGAAGGAGAATCGGAAAACAAGCTCTTTGCCTACGAAACGATCTACTACGTCATGCGCCGCCTCATGGGGCTGATGGCGCCGTTCACCCCCCACCTTACCGATGAGATCTACCGGAACCTCCGCTGTGCAAATGACCCGGAGAGCGTGCACATGCTTGACTGGTTCACCGGAGATGAAGCACTCGTGAACTCTGAACTGGAAGCGGCGATGGAGACCATCCGCTTGTTTGATGACGCGGTGGCAAACGCACGGCAGTTGGGCAAACGCAAACTGCGGTGGCCGGTGGCAGAGGTCGTCGTGGTCACGGGTTCGGAGCAGGTGAGTAATGCGATCGACCGGCTGAACGCGGTCTGCATGGACCGTGCCAATGCCCGGAAGGTCAGAGTCGTAAGGGGCATGTGGGACAGGATCCTCTGGCAGGCAGTGCCGGTCATGAAGGCACTCGG
>CAZVFG010000043.1:9365-12512 GCA_964626125.1 uncultured Methanoregula sp. | reverse complement strand
GTTGCCGAATACCTTGCATTCACCCACAACCTGCAAGTCCTTGTCATTTTAACAGACATGACCAACTACTGCGAGGCATTGCGGGAAATCTCCACAGCCCGGGAAGAGGTTCCCGGGAGGAGGGGGTATCCCGGATACATGTACACTGACCTTGCTTCAATCTACGAACGTGCCGGTAGGATCAAGGGGAAGAAGGGATCGATCACCCAGCTCCCGATCCTGACCATGCCTGACGATGATATCACCCATCCGGTGCCGGATCTCACCGGTTATATTACCGAGGGGCAGATCGTGCTCTCGCGGGACCTCTACAGGAGGGGCGCTGACCCGCCAATAGATGTTCTCCCCTGCCTCTCAAGGCTCATGAATCTCGGCATCGGACCGGGAAAAACAAGGGAAGATCACAGGAACGTGGCCGACCAGCTCTATGCCTCGTATGCCTACGGAAGGGATCTGCGGAGGCTGGTTGCGATCGTTGGTGAGGAGGCGCTGACGGAACTTGACAAGAAGTATCTGAAATTTGCAGATGAATTCGAGAAGAAATTCATCACGCAAGGGGAAGAGAACAGGAGCATTGAGCGGACGATGGAGATAGGCTGGGATCTCATGTCCATGCTTCCAGAGGAAGAACTGAAGAGGATAAAGGTGGATTATATCAGGAAGTATCATCCTGCGTACAGAAAGGGATGAAGTATGGAGCAGGTAAACCCCACCAGGATGGAGCTCATCAAGAAAAACGCACAGATTAAGCTCGCAGAGCAGGGGAAGGATCTGCTGCGAGAGAAGATGGATGTACTCATCCGGGAATTCTTCCATATCATGGAGTCGGTCTCGAAATCGCGAGATGAGCTGGAGATCGTTGCCGACACAGCACAGCGCTCGCTCCTGACAGCCCTTGCTGTTGACGACCCGGTCACATTAAAGTCTGCCTCCTTTGCAACAAGAAGGGGACTATCACTCGACATAAAGGGGAAGAACGTCATGGGGATTGCGGTTCCGGTGATCGAAAAAAAGAGGGTCTCAAAGAGCGTCCTTGAGAGGGGATATAGCATCATAGGGGTGAGTGGGAGGATCGATGAGGCAGCTGAAAAGTTTGAAATGGAACTGGATCTGATCATCGAGCTTTCAGAGACTGAGACTTCCCTAAAAAGGCTCGGGGGGGAGATCCAGATAACCCGGAGAAGGGTGAACGCCCTTGAGCAGATAATGATCCCCGAATTAAAAAAACAGGCAAAGTATATCAAAAACGCCATTGACGAACGGGAGCGGGAAGATCTCTTCAGGTTAAAAAAAGTGAAAAAGATTATCGAACGGAAGAAAAAAGCTGCATGAAAGCAGACGGCGGACAGAAAGACGCTGAATATCCCATGAAATGGCTAGTCTCAGGAGGATTAGATACGTTTTTCCACATTTTTAAAAGGTCTATACATCGCGATACATCAAAATTTCAGACTTGAAAAGGAACCTGATGAGACGCACCCTCACTGAATGCACCGAAAAGCTGAATATGGCAAGGATAGCCGTAGTTTAATTCATTATCATATCCGGTTTGACATTCGGTTTCCACTCCGGGCAATTTATATTCTGCAATAGAGATGAATCCTGCTTAATATTCTACAAATATTACAATCCATGCCGTTTTTTTAAAAAAGAGGTCACACCACAAGACTGAGTGTGATTGGTGTTATCTTCTCTTTGTCTGTTAAGGTTCTTTCCGTTAATCAATTCCTTTGCCCTAAATCTCGCCTGCTCTATCCGCTCCCTGCACCTGTCTATCGCAAAGTCTTTCAATTTCACGATTTTCTTATCGATATCGCTTACCATTTGCCAAACATCCAAAAAATTATCAATTTGTGTAATCCATCAGTGGATAGATATACTTTCTGACTGTCAGATGACTGATTCTAGAGTAATTTCCTGGTCCCCTTTCTGCATGTGCGATGGAATCCCTGAGTTGCCGATCTTTTTATCCTGTTTCCCGGGCTAATTACATTGAATGATCCCCGCACCCGTCTCTGTTCTCCATGGCATGAACAGCGCGGTTCTTCTGTTCTCTCTCGTATCCGGAATCTCGTTCTTTGATTCTGTCAAAAATGCATTCTCATCCGGTAAAAGTATCGCGAAAATGAAGGATGCACATGATATCAGTGGCCTTGTCCGCCTGTTGAACCACCGCGATCCCGATATTCAGTATCACGCGGTGGAAGCACTCGGGGAGATCGGTGATGCCGGTGCGGTGGAGCCCCTGATCACGCTCTTGAAACATGATGAGATGAGCGGTGTCCGCTGGAAAACAGCGCAATCACTGGTGAAGATCGGCGCCCCCTCAGTCGAACCACTGATCAGCGTGCTCCAGCACCCGGATAGTGATGTGAGGTGGAAGGCCGCGATCGCCCTTGGTGAAATCAGGGATCTGCGTGCGACTGAACCCCTTATCAGGCAGTTGTCGGATTCGGATCGTTTCGTGAAGAGCCGGATTGCGCATGCACTCGGGATGATTGGTGCTCCCGTCGTCCGTCCCCTCATCCAGATACTTCGTGAGGGTGATGGCAACCAGCGGTGGGGGGCGGCAATCGCACTTGGCAGGATAAAAGACCCTCAGGCAGTCGAGCCGCTGATTTTGGCACTTGCCGATAAATATGAGAATGTTCGTGCAGAGGCAGCAGCCTCCCTTGCTGCGATCGGGACACCGGCAATCGCGCCCCTGATCCGGTTCCTGAAATATTCAGAAGGAACCGTGCGTATCGAAGTGATGAATGCACTGGGAGAGCTCCACGCCAGTGATGCCATCGAACCGCTGGTTCAGATGCTGGAAAAGGCTGATGAAGAGGAGCGCTATGCTATCGCTGCGACTCTCGATGCGATCTTAACCCCGTCTGTCGAACCGCTGGCAAAACGGTTGTGGAATGGTAATAATCATGAGACAACCAAAACGACATCAAGAAATCCCAAAAAAAGGGAAAAGTGAAAAGGTGTGAGAATGGCCATGGCGGCAGATGAGATTATCGCAACGCTGATTTCTGCATTCCACAACCCGTCGGTTGACGTACGACATGACGCTATAATAAAACTGGCAACGTGTGGCGGACGTGCGGTTGCCCCTCTGATCAAGGTGCTGCACGAGACAACGGATTCTGACCTGCGGTG
>CAZVFG010000043.1:0-9265 GCA_964626125.1 uncultured Methanoregula sp. | reverse complement strand
CGGTTGCCCCTCTGATCAAGGTGCTGCACGAGACAACGGATTCTGACCTGCGGTGGTATGCCGCTGCTGCACTGGCACGGATTGGCGAACCTGCCATCAAGCCCCTTCTTGCAGCAATGAAGAAGGATCTTGACACCCTTTTCAGGAAATATGCTGCCGCAGCGCTGGGCGAGATTGGAGCCCCCGCAGTGGAACCAATCATTGAAGCGATGGCGGTTGATGACCGTGAACTGCGAGGTTTTCTCTCGCTTGCTCTCTGCAGGATTGGAAAGCCGGCAATCGGACCTCTCACTCAGTGCCTTGAAAGCAGCAATGAGATGATAAAATCATGTGCTACACTCACACTCTGGCAGATGGGGGAAGATGGCATTGGTGTGATAGTCAAAAATGCGAACCATGGAGAAAACAATTGATATAACACCTGAAATGTTTATGACACTTTTTCCTGTCCTCTTTTTGCATTCAGAAACGAACAGATAAATCTCCCCATGTCTACCATTCCGGTATGTTGCAGATCTCGCCCGCGATGGAGGCGTACCAGAAAACGCTCCAGACCTCGCTTGATGTAGCGATGAAAATCGCACAGGAGGCGCGTTCCCGCGGGCTCGATCCCTCGACAGATGTGGAGATCCCGATCGCAAATGACCTTGCCGATCGCGTTGAGGCACTCCTTGGCATCAGGGGTATTGCTGCCCGAATCCGCGAGCTGGAACAGCAGATGTCCCGTGAGGAAGTTGCGCTCCGGATCGGTGATGATTTCGTGCAGAGGAGTTTTGGGGAGACCGACCGGGAGCAGATTCTCGATCATGCAATTCGTACAGCGATGGCGCTTCTGACTGAAGGTGTGGTGGCAGCACCAACAGAAGGGATCGCA
Source organism: uncultured Methanoregula sp. (assembly GCA_964626125.1). Lineage (GTDB taxonomy): Archaea > Halobacteriota > Methanomicrobia > Methanomicrobiales > Methanospirillaceae > MVRE01. The sequence continues at coordinate 8,391 of CAZVFG010000043.1, read as the reverse complement.
AAGATCGGAGTCGGAAAGAATGATGACGGAAGCGAATACCTGAAGATCTATTATGCCGGACCGATCCGGAGTGCTGGTGGAACCGCACAGGCGCTTTCCGTGCTTGTCGGGGATTATGTGCGGCGGCAGCTTGGAATCAACCGTTACATCCCTCGTCAGGAGGAGGTCGAGCGTTACATCGAAGAGATCCGGCAGTATAATACCATCATGAACCTCCAGTACCTTCCCAGTGAACAGGAAATCCGGCTCATTGTGAAAAACTGTCCTGTCTGCATTGATGGAGAAGCAACCGAGCAGGAGGAGGTCTCCGGGCACCGGAATCTTGAACGGGTGGAGACGAATACCGTCCGCGGGGGTATGGCGCTTGTCCTTGCCGAAGGCATCGCCGGAAAAGCGCGAAAACTCAAGAGCAAAGTCGAATCGATGAAGATGGACGGGTGGGACTGGCTTGATACGATTATCAAGGACAACACTGACGAGGGCATTGTCAGCATTAAGCCCCTCGACAAGTACCTCCGCGATCTGATTGGCGGACGCCCCGTCTTCGCATACCCGATGCGCAAAGGGGGGTTCCGGCTGAGGTATGGGCGATCACGCAATACCGGATTTGCTGCCGCCGGTCTTAACCCGGCAACCCTTCATATTCTCGGTAACTTCCTTGCTGTTGGCACCCAGATGAAGACAGAGCGCCCCGGCAAGGCGTGCGGGGTCGTGCCGGTTGACACGATCCAGGGACCAACGGTCAGGCTGAAAAACGGGGACGTTCTTCGTGTTGACGACGCACCAACCGCGCTGCAGCTCGCACCGGACATCGACAAAATTCTCGATGTTGGCGAGATCCTGATATCATTCGGGGAATTTCTTGAAAATAACCATCCGCTCGTACCGTCTGCCTATTGTGAGGAATGGTGGATTTTGGAGGGCGGGAAGCGGCACCCTGAGAGCGAGGAGGAGGCAATCACGTTTGCCCGAAACGGGGCCTACCTCCATCCGGACTACACGTGGATCTGGGATGATCTGACATGTGATCAGATCCGTTTGCTTGCCGATGTTGTTTCAAGTACCGGAAAAATCCAGGACAACAGTCTCATCCTTCCCGTCACTCCCGAAACAAAACCTCTTCTTGAAGAGATCCTTCTCCCCCACCTCGTGCGCGATAATAACATCGTGGTGAAGGATTACCGCGCATTTACCGCCTGCCTCGGACTCGATAGTAATCTGAAGAAAAGGGAGGAATGGATCGATGCGGATCAGACTATCCCCCTTGAACTTGTCTCACACCTGAGTGGGTTTGCCATCCGGTCACGGGCGGGCATGCGGATTGGCGGGCGTATGGGACGACCCGGGAAGTCAAAACCGCGCAAGATGAATCCCCCACCTCATATCCTCTTCCCTCTCGGTGAATCGGGTGGATCCCGCCGCTCGTTTCAGGAGGCCTCCATTCATACCCCCGAATCTGATACCAGCTTTGTCGGGATTGATTTCCAGAAAGAGGGGGGTATCATTGAAATTGAAGTTGGCAGGCGCCGCTGCACCGGATGTGGTGAAATGACATACAAGAATCAGTGCGAACACTGTTCAGCACATACAGTTCCTGTTTTTACCTGCCCAAAATGTGGCAGGGAAACCGACCGCGAGCGATGTCCTGGGTGCAATGTACCAACAACCTGCCTGCAGAAGGCGACCGTCAACGTGAAGGAAGAATATCTCAAGGCGATGGAACACCTGGGGATGAAGCCTGATAGCGTCACCCTCGTTAAAGGTGTCAAGGGAGTTATTTCACGGGCAAAAACTGTTGAATCTCTGGAAAAGGGGATTTTGCGGGCGGAACAGGAGATTTATGTCTTCAAGGATGGAACCACGCGCTTTGACATGATCGACCTCCCTGTCACCCACATCCGTCCTTCAGAGATTGGTGTCGATGTCGGACTGCTCCGTCAACTCGGTTACGAAACGGATATCAACGGGAGAAATCTTTCTGAATCTTCGCAGGTACTTGAGATGCGCCCACAGGACATCCTTATTTCCGATTCCTGTGCGGATTACATGGTGAAAATAGCGCAGTTCATTGATAACCTGCTCATCAAGTCGTATGAACTCCCTGCGTTCTATAATATCAGAACACGCGTTGATCTTATCGGGCAGCTTGTCATTGGTCTCGCCCCCCATACGAGCGCCGGTGTTCTTGCACGGATCATCGGGTTTACCCGGGCAAATGTTGGATATGCTCATCCTTTCTTCCATGCTGCCAAGCGCCGAAACTGCCTCCATGGCGATACGGTTATAGAGGTGTATGACGGCAAGCGCTGGAAAGGCACCCCGATCCGAAGGTTCGTGCTCGAAAATTTTGATGTGAGCAGACCCGGTATTGACCGGCTCGGAACCTACTACTCGGATCCGGTGCACACCTGGTACACCCGCACCGTGGACACCGGCGGCATCATGCATATCCGTCGTATTACATCGGTCTCGATTCATCGCTCACCGGCAGCGCTTATCCGGTTTACCACGTCACGGGGAAGGGAAATTGTTGTAACACCTGACCATCCGATGTTAATCTGGGATACGAGTTACCTTCGCAAGGTTCGGGCGATCGAGCTTAAAGCAGGTGATCCCGTGCCGGTGTTCGAGGGGATTAACATGATCTCCGACCGGATCATTCTCGTGGAGAGCATCCCTTCACCAGAGGACAGGGTGTACTGTCTTACGGTCGCAGAGGATCATACGCTGGTGGCAAATGGTATCTTCACCGGGCAATGCGATGGTGATGAGGACTGCATCATGCTTCTTCTTGACGGTCTGATTAATTTCTCCCGTTCATTTCTACCGGAAAGCCGGGGTGGTTCCATGGACGCGCCGCTGGTTCTGACAAGCAGGATCGATCCATCTGAAATTGATAAGGAGAGTCTGAATATTGATGTATGCCCGCGGTACCCTCTTGAGCTCTATACTGCTGCACTCCGCTATGCAAAACCAAAGGAGATCGAGCCGCTTATCGATCGGGTTGAGCACCGGCTTGGTACACCCGCCCAGCTCGAGGGCTTCTTTTTCACCCATGATACTAAGGATATCTCGGCAGGTCCTCTGGAATCCACTTACACACAGCTCAAGACGATGCTGGAGAAACTGGAGGCAGAACTCAGTCTTGCAGAGCGGATTCGTGCGGTAGATGCCGATGACGTGGCAGAGCGCGTACTTACCACCCATTTCATTCGTGATCTTACGGGCAACCTTGCTGCCTTCTCAAAGCAGAAGTTCCGGTGCACCAAATGCAATACAACCTACCGCAGGATGCCACTTTCCGGCAAGTGCACCAGATTCCGTGGCAAGGGGATCTGTAATGGCAATATCGTCCCTACCGTGCATGAAGGATCGGTGAAAAAATATCTCGAAATGTCAAAAACACTCTGCACCAAATACCATGTTTCCGACTATACCCGCCAGCGCGTGGAAATGCTCGATCTTGCGATCACCTCCACATTTGGGGAGGAAAAGCACCAGCAGATGGGGCTTGCAGATTTTATGTAGGACTTACTACAGAAATTCAGGATAAAATTCTTAATAACTCAAAGCCTTTTACTATCCTGCACCAAACTAATTCTGAGCGAGGGTATCTAAGCCTGGCCAACAGAGGCAGACTCAAGATCTGTTCCAGAAGTGGTTCGCGGGTTCAAATCCCTCCCCTCGCATTATTGTATCTATTTTCAACTATAGCAATATCATGAGGTAAACGATTCGATTATTAATTTTCAGTCAGACAACGTTCTTTTTCGCATTTTGGGAATAAATATATTTTATCTTATGACAAAGACTGAACACTCAATCTTCAACAAAAATCTCTTATGGGAGATGGTGCACTGGCCGATTTTACTGAGGAGAAGAATGAGACCGGGGAGATTATCCGGGTCAGACTGCCTAAAAAAGGGAACCGGGAGATGTTTGGTTGTGCCGAATTGATGATGGGCGCCAACCATATCCGCGTGCGGTGCTTTGACGGGGTCACCCGGCTGGGCCGGATTAAGGGAAAGATAAAAAAGAAGGTCTGGATCCGTGAAGGGGATATTCTGATTGTGATCCCGTGGAACTTCCAGGATGAAAAATGTGATATTATTTACCGTTACACCGGCCCCCAGGTTGAATGGCTCCGCAGAAACAATTATCTCTGACTCTTTTAAAAAAATAAAATTAAAAATATACTTTATCTTACAAGCTTTTGACCAAGATATCGTAGCGCTTGATGACAAGCGTGTCGGTAGAAGGTAGTTGATAGGTATTAAGAGCTGTTTCTGTCCATTTCAGAGAATTTAAAAAATAATTACGCCATGCGATAGAGAAATCGTTTGTCGGATCAGGTGTGTAATACACGGTGACCGTGCTCCCGAGGGCAGGTTTTGAGGTCTCCATATAGGTGGTGGTTAAAATCTGCATGCGGACGGTCCCGACCCCTGTCTGTGACATATGAATCGTGGAATTGATGCCGATCAGGGAGATGACCGTGGTTGTTTTTCCCGTGATCGGGTCGGTGTCACTGAACCACCTGGGTTCAGCCAGCATCACCGAGCCGGATGTGTACATCGGGCGATTAATCACCGCGCCGTTTTCAATGGCGGTCACCCGTTGGGCATTTACTGATTCGTACTGTAGTTGACCCGGGTGAAAGGTGATATCGACGGAACCTCCGTCAGATATCCTGAACGATGAGCTCGTCGGACTGAATGTTGTATTATAAATGGTCAGCATTCCCCCGCCGACTTTGAGTGACGTTTCCTTGTAGGGGACACTCTTAAAAGTGATGCTTTTAATATCATTCTGCAGTACAATCAGGTTCTTTTCCATGATACGCGTGTCCGCATTCACCTGCTGCTGAAGGAGAATCGGATATCCATAGAGCGTGACAAGCCCGATTCCTACCATGACAAGGCTGAAGATTAATACAAATCCGATAGATTCAGATACTCCCCGCTCATCTCTTTTAAATTTGTTCCACAAACTCATCAGAAACCCCTCGAATCATAGCTAATCCTGTTTATCCCTCTGCCGGTTGTGTTCCCGGTAACGTTTCGTGTCGCCCCGATACCTGCGAGCGATACCTTGCTGTAAATATACCCACTTGAGACAGTGACATCCTGACTTGTTCCACTATGTCCGATCTCGACAAAATAATCCTTTCCTGCCACATCATCAGGAATGTCAAACATCGTGGAAATTGTTCCATTATACGGTGCCGTCATATACACATCGACGATCCGTGTGCTGATGCCGTTGCCGATATCACTAAAAGCGGCATAACGTACCTGATTGCCCGGACCTTCCATGATAGTGGAATTCACCATCACCATCATCACAACAACAAGAAACATCAGGATGCCGGTGATCATAACATACTCGATGAGGTTTGAAATCCCTGCATCGTCCTTCCGGTCAATAATTTGTTGTTTCATAATATGCCGTCACCCCGTTGTTGTAATGGATGTCGATGGTTTTTGTGTAGACCGATCCCCCCGGCGCTGGGGCGACCCGGAACGAAACGACTGCATTCTTCCTGGCCAACGCAATCGAGGAAATATCATTTTTGACCAGAGTTATATTATCACTGGAAAGTCTGGAAGCAACGATCACTTCACTGCGGATACCAAGGATATCATTCTTGGGAAATTCGAGCACCGATTCCGCTGTTGTCTGACCGACGACAGTTGACTGGTTGATAACAATTCCTAAGAAGATCAGAGCAAAGCTTACCATAAAACCCATGAGCACGATCCACTGTGCATCATCATTCAATCGCGCCATACGAGAACCTCCATGAGTACTGCCTGAACCCGATTTTCAACTTCAGCGGGCATGCTCCCTCCCGCTGAATTGTCCACTTGTACCCATTCTGTCACCCGCATTGCATGCTCACTCCCCGTTGGTTTACGGGACTCCGTGAAGTGGATCTGGTTGACTGAATTTGTCAGGCTGTTCCGGTAGTAGATATCAGCACTGAACTGGAGGTTGTCATTGATCCCCCCTGTTTTGTTATTGCAGAACAAGAGAAATTTCTCCTTGAATTGAGCCGTATCGTTGTTTTTTATGATCTTCTGGAGTGTGCTCTCTGAATATACGGTCGAACTGTTGGGAATGTTCATCATGTGCAATGCATCTCTCCCCAGCTGTTCCAGCTGCATGTCACTGATATGGGTGTCTCCCGGTGTATAGAGCGATGTGGTGCCGACAACGATATATACAGTCAACAGCATGATCAACCCAGCCGCAACCCCTTCGATGGTGAAAAGCTGTCCGCCAGTATTTACCATATCAGCACGTCCATTGCTTCTCGCTCCCGACAGAATAGAAGGTCCGGGGTGTGCTGGGGTTGACAGTGACATAATCCGTTTTAATCAGAATGGCGCCGTCCATATGCTAACCCCATATGCTAACTTCCAGTACGCTCTCCTTTAACCTTGGCTGCGTTACATGGGCCGGGCTATAGTTGTAGGAATAGGGTGACGTGAAGCTGTTGTTGAAGAAGTTATCCGGGTTTGTCAGGTTGAATGTGTAGCTGACTTTCACGACCGAGAAATCATCTGCGATGCCATAGAAGAACCCGGGAAAAAATATTACTGATATGTTATCATTAACGATAGCAGGAACGTTTGTTGACACACTTCCTCCATCGATATACCCCTGAAACTTTGGATCATCGTTCCCATAGGAAGTGACCATGGAGAAAGCGTAAGGTGGTGTGGGACTCCTTCGATAGATATCAATACTGTTCACGGTGATCGTGTTCACTGCAGTGGTCCATACCCGCGCTCCGCTCAGATTTGTTATGTTGATAATGATATGGTCCCTTCGGGGATTGATCTGATATGCAAAATTTTGTTCACCCCCGATCAGCTCGGTGCAGTTGAGCTCAATGGAAAAGATGTGCTGTGTAACATTTTCCGAATTTTTTAATTTTTGCGCATCGATCGTCGTGTTGCTGGGATTTTTGACCTTCACAAGGCGCCGGATATATCCGTATCCTTCTGGTTTGATATTTCCGATAGATTGGGTCAATTGACCATCGAACGTGCTGAGTGTGATATTAAACCCGTACGGGCGATCACCGAAGATCAGCCGATTTTGGTAATCAATGGGATAGGAAAATGAGGTACTGCAGAAGAACCGCTCCACTTTGGCTAATTTTAGGACATTGGGGAGATCCTTTGACGCTGCAAGTCCGAACCTGTCGATCTCGTTCTTTTGATAATCGTTCTTATTCTCCCAAGGGGGACTTATCGGCATGCCCGGATCTTCAACAAGGATGACACCAGTCCGGTATGCAATCGCGTCAAGATCGACCGTTCTTGATTGCAGACCGATGAGAAGCCCGGGGATCATCGTTGCCACCCAGATCAATGTGATCATGAAGATGGTTATGCCCATAATAAAATCAACGGAAAGGTTTCCCCCATCATCAAGCATATTACGGAATCAACGCCCCTGTCCCTGCATCAAATACAAAAATCTGCTGCTTTTCCTGCTGGATTGTTGTTACTATATATTTACCATTCATAAGATCCAGACGTTGGATGAGATCTTTTTGCGCCTGGTCTGAACCGGAGAGTAAACCATTCGTGTATTTAATAATGCCCTTTGGTGGAACAAACGAACCGGGAATGATCTCCTTTTCAGGAGCCGCACCCTCCCAGGGAACTGATCGCCAGCCTGAAGAATCAAAATACATCAGAACGCTCTGATTATCATACCTGACACCAAACAGCCATTTAGATGCTCGCCCTTCGTTATCAAGATCTGTTCCACGGATATAATGGATTGTGAAGTTTGATGAGGGACCTGCGGTTTCCCGAAGGTACTGATGAAGCTGGTTCATTGCCTCCTCAAAGGTAGTCAGGAAGGGTGGAGGGGTGTCTGGTAATGTCTGAAGCCCCCTATCAGAATTTTTACTAAATTGTGAATCTGAAGATTTATCTCCAAAAGAGGGATTTCCGGTTAAAAAAGTAATAACAAGAAGCCCGATTATGACAATTGCTATGAGAAGTATGATGCTGCTTGACCGGCGCATAATCTTTCTTAATGGCTAATAGGGGGGGAATCAGATATAAATATTGGTAAAATACTGGCACTAGAGAAAACCTCACTTTTTCCGACAATCTTTGAAGAATTTTGAGTCAGAAATCCATGAGTGTTTCCAGATACCGGTTAGTTAACTATCACAATTCAGGGATACCCGTGCAGGATGGGGCGGACGTCTCTAAACTATTCCCTGGGTATAGTTTTTCAATTCTGCCTTTCTTGATGGAACGGCAGAAAAGTCGAAGATTTTTTAAAATCCTCCCAAGGTTACTTTTCTTACGGAACAGCCGGACATTCGAAGGTTTTTTTTAAAACCTTCTCCAGTTTGCT
>CAZVFG010000042.1:8873-12609 GCA_964626125.1 uncultured Methanoregula sp. | reverse complement strand
GGCAATTTCCTGACGTGACCGGATCATACCCGCTTTTCTGATCCCAAAAGTTTCATTACCGCCTTTACTTCCGCAACGGAATACTGTCCTTCTGCAACCGGCATACCGGTATGGCAGTACACAAATTCTGACCCAAAAAGAGGGAGTATGAGGCGGGCATACCGGAACCCGTCACCCATGACACCAGTACAGACTGGTTTTTTTGCAGCATGGGTAAACGAGATCAGCTCAATGATGTCCTCAATATGACGGGGGGTAACAACAATCTTAGGGATATCACCATACACCTGGAGGTCGCGTTCCAGCCCGAAAAGTTCGAAAAGTGATGGCATCTCCGGTGTATGGCAGGACGCAATGATTGTCACATCGTGTGTCCGTATGGTATCAGCATGCGCAGAGAAACGCCGCTCAACATCGATATAATCCGCATGCGGGATGACCGGCAGGATAATCCGGAACCATTCATCCTCATTCCCCGGGTACCTTCCTCCCTCCTGTGTTGATCGAAGCGTTGCGATCACCGGGAGCCCGGTACGCTGCCGGCATTCCTGTACTGCCTTTATACGGTCGCCATCCATCAGGTCGAGGCGGAGTTCTATCAGGTCAGCTCCTGCAGATAAGGCTGCCGGCGCGGCTCCGGGATCGGTAAGCGATGCAACGATCTTCATACTCATCGATCTGTTGTCCCTTGTCCCAAAAAAAATGTCCGCTCCCGGATTGGTTCCACGAATCCCCGGAGCTGATGAAATGCCGGTGCCATCTTTTCTGATCAGACAGGAGATACCTGTTTATTGCATTCCTGCCATATCCTGTTCACTGAACCATGGAAGACGTTCCCTTTACCCACTACCTGGAACACCTGATGGGTGCGCTTGCCAGATTTGGCCTGATCGCTGTCATCATGCCCGTCATCCCGGTCATCATTTTCAGCCTTTCCCTCCCGGCAACCCTTGCCCTGATAACAACCACCTTTGTGATTGAGTATGGCGCTGCCCCCATCGGGATCGGTCTGGGGCTCCACCCGATCTTTGTTTTGTATGTCCTTGTCTGCATTGCCCTCGGAGTTACCCTTTTTTTGTTTGATATCTTCGACACGCTGGGTGAACATTCTGAACGGGTCGCCAAATTTTTAAAGAACTCCGGTGAAAGGGCAAAAAAATCGAAGATCCTGTCGAAGTACGGGATGTATGGCCTGGTGCCCTGCGTCATGACGCTGGGGTTCTATGTCTGCCCGCCAATCGTCTGGGTCTTTGGCTGGCGCCGTGACCTTTCCATCCTCATGACCATGGCAGGATATATCTCCATCTCGGTTGTCACCATACTCTTCTCACTGGGCATCTTCGACCTGCTGTTCGCAAAATAGGGATCACCTATGCCGCATCCAATCCCGCACCGGAAGGAACGGAACATCCCAGAACTCCTTGCGCCAGCCGGTTCGCCTCAGGCATTCCGGGCAGCAGTCGCAGCCGGAGCGGATGCGGTCTACCTGAGCGGGAAACGGTTCGGTGCGAGGAATTATGCGCAGAACTTCACCACAAACGAGATCGAAGAGGCCGTCGCGTATGCCCATGTACGGGGCGTCCGGGTCTATGTGACCGTAAATACGCTCGTCCATGACCGCGAGCTTACCGATGCCGGGGAGTACCTCATCTGGCTCTATTCAATCGGTGTTGATGCCGTGCTCGTGCAGGATATCGGGATTGCAGCGCTTGCCCGTACGATTGTCCCCGACATGCCCCTTCATGCATCAACCCAGATGACAATCCACAATGCTGATGGCGTGCGCTGGGCCGCTGATCACGGATTTGCCCGGGTTGTACTTGCCCGCGAGCTCTCCCTTGATGAGGTAGAAAGAATTGCCCATGAGACGATGAAGAGCGGCATCGGACTGGAAGTGTTCATCCACGGGGCGCTCTGTTACTGCTACTCGGGGCAGTGCCTTCTCTCATCCGTCATTGGGGGCAGGAGCGGCAACCGGGGGATGTGCGCGCAGCCCTGCAGGAAACCCTATGTCCTGGTGACCGGGGAACCGGATAGGTACGGGCGCCCGCTCAATGTGCACGACTCCGCGCTTCCCGACCACTACCTCCTCTCCCCAAAAGACCTCTGCACGTACCAGAATCTTGACCGCGTCGTGCTGTCACCGGTCATCTCACTGAAGATTGAAGGCAGAATGAAATCACCGGAATACGTCGCCACCGTTGTTTCCGTTTACCGGGAGGCACTCGATGCGATCGCTTCAGGATCCCGGCCTTTGCAGGATGCCGGAATGCAGGATCTCGCGGTGGCGTTCAACCGGGGGTTCACCTCCGGCTATCTGTTCGGGGAACGTGATTCGACCCTGATGGGCAGGGACCGGCCGGACAACCGCGGGCTCCTGATCGGGGAGGTGACGGGATCCGACAAACGCTGTGGGGAGGTGACAATTCAGTCGACGATCCGTGCTGAACTCTCTCCGGGTGACGGACTGCTTTTCCGGAATCCGGAATTTCCAGAAAAAGAGTACGGGTTCTCCCTCAATACCAGACCCCGCCAAAAGAACGGGTTGATCAGACTTGCGGTTTCTGGCCCTGTACAGCGAGGTGATTTTGTCTACCTTACATCGAGTGCTGACCTTACGAAGAGGGCTCACCGGATCATTGCAACCCCCCCGCCTGTTGTACGACACCCGATCCCGTTCGATCTCTCTGTCCGGATAAGCCGGGAGGGACTCCCCACCCTTTCTGGTGGAATCGGGACCGGCGTGGGGGAGTTAGTCAGAGTAACCTATGCGTCTGATGTCAGATTCTCCCCTGCCAGTACCCGCCCGCTGACAGCCGGGCAGATCGCGACCCAGTTGAAAAAGACGGGGGGGACCCCGTTTACCATCCGGAAAATGACCATTGATTATGACGGAAAGATGTTTGCGCCGGTCTCGGAACTGAACCGGATGCGCCGGGAATTCCTTGCGCTGGCACAAGAGGAGCTCATTTCATCCTTCCGACCGTCCCCTGAGGATGTCGGACTGGCGCGCAGCCAATGGGCAATGGTCGCATCCAAGATAAAGACACATCATATGACGGCCGGGAATTCCCGGAACGAAAATCTGGAGCTTGCAGTCTATGCCGACAGTATCGGCATTGCCAAGGGAGCCGCAGGTGCAGGATGCGACCGGATCTATTTTGAGCCTGACATTATTCAGGATGCCTGCTCGTGTCGCCGCATGGACACGATGGTGCCTGTTGACGACCAGCTGAGATCGGTTCTTGCCATCTGTAAGAAGGGAGGCATCCCTCTTGTCTGGAAACTGCCGCGCATTTTGCAGCGCCCTGAACTTGAAACCATCCTCCCGATCCTGTCAGAGCTCCACGGTGAAGGACTGTCTGCATGTATGGTGGATAGCGCCGGCGCAGCGAATGCGGTCAAAAGGACTGTTCCCGAAATGAAAATCTGTGGTTCTGCCGGGTTGAACATATTCAATCACCTCGCAGTCCGAAACCTTGCATCCCGGTTTTATCTGCTGACGATCTCACCGGAACTTTCGGGTGCTGAGATCGGGGACCTGATCCGTCTGACACGGGCGGATCCGTGCGATACCCGTCTTGAACTGATTGTGCAGGGGTGTATTGAAGCGATGGTATCAGAGGATTGTATCCTTCAGCCATTGCTCGCATGCAATTCGGACAGCCCGCAGAAAAGTACGTCCCGCGCTTTCTGTGGGATCAGGGACAGCACCGGCCGGATCTTTCCCGTGCGC
>CAZVFG010000042.1:0-8773 GCA_964626125.1 uncultured Methanoregula sp. | reverse complement strand
CAATACATCACTCCCAAATATTCATCATTTTTCACACGAAATTTATCGTGAAGGAGTGTCCAGAATGTCCCCACCGTTGATCCTCATCAACCTTAAAACGTACAAAGAAGGAATGGGTCCCCGCGCCCATGCAATCGCAACCGCTGCACAGACCGTCGCACAGGAAAGTGGCGTTTCTATCGGTATTGCCCCGTCGTATATTGACCTCCATCCGCTCGCCCGGCATTTCATGATACCGGTCTACGCCCAGCACGTGGATGGCTCCGAACCGGGCGCCCACACCGGGCAGATCACTGCCCATGCAATCAAGGCCGCCGGAGCGACCGGTTCGCTTGTCAACCACTCGGAGCGGCGCCTTACTCTCGCTGATATCGAAGCATCGGTCAGGGCACTAGCACTCCAGAAGATGGTTGCGGTGGTCTGTTCAAACAACGAAATTACGAGCGCCGGCGCAGCAGCCCTTGCCCCGGACTATGTTGCGATCGAACCCCCCGAACTGATCGGGAGCGGTGTCTCGGTATCAAAAGCGAACCCGGAGATTATCAGGAGATCGGTCGCTGCCGTCCACGCTGTGAACCGGAATGTGAAGGTATTGACAGGAGCAGGCATACAGTCCGGAGACTGTGTGAAGATCGCCGTTGACCTTGGAACGGATGGGGTATTGCTTGCCTCGAGCGTTGTCAAGGCAGAGGACCCGAAAACCGTTCTTCGCGACCTTGTCTCAAAGATCTGAAACGGAGGAGTACTGTAACCGTTCAGGGAAGAAACGGGAAGAAGGGTTATTTTAAGAAAAGATACCAGAACCCGACAACGGCGATAAATAATACTATTCCGATCCCAATCACAGTCATGCTGCTGATCTCTTTAGACTCCTCTGCCATAACAAACACACCTGATGTGGAACTTCCACAGATAAGGCGTTTGCTTGAATCGTTATATATCTTCCTGTAAAAACCAGTATCACCCGCCCTTAAAGGGAAAAACGCTTTTTAAGAGCACTTCCGTTATTCCCGCCGGATCGGTTTTTTTTGGTTGTATCCAAGGGGATTACCGGATCAGGGAGATGAGATCGTGCTTGGTGATCACACCCAGAACCACCCCACTATCAATAATGAGCACCGCATGATTCTGCTGCAGGATATTGATGACCGTCTCAACATCCATATCCGGGGGCACGGTGGGAAAACCGGGTTCGGTGAAGTCCCGTACATAGAAGGGTTGCACCCGGTGCAGACGCTGCTGCTCAATTGCTTTCACAATAACCGCTTCTGAAATACATCCGACGGGGATCCCATGATCAATTACGGGAAGCTGCGAGATGTTATTTTTTTCAAAAATATCAAGAGCGCGGGTGATGGTATCGTCAGGTTGGACCGCGATGACCGGCGAATGCATAATCTGTACTGCGGTAATCCTCTTTGGCTCCGCACTGTTCAGCACCATGATAATTTTATTGAGCGTGCTGACCCGCGGATCCACACCTCCCGCTTCAATCCGTGCAACCATGGACTGGCTGATACCGGCACGCCGGGCAAGCTCGGTCTGCTTCATGCCAAGGATCTCGCGCCGGCTTCGCAACTCGTCCGGAGTAGGAATATGCATGGTATATTACTCATGGTCATAATTAGTAATGAATCTTATTCATATTCGGCACGATGTGATCCCGCATCCGGTATAACGGTTTATAAGGCAGATTTTCCTCAGGTTCGTCAACCCTGAGAACACCCAAAAATTCTATTACCCGAAATTGTGCATATTACATACAGCAATAGATCCACGGCGATGTGGATTCGTGTTCTTTCATGGGTGACAGTCTCCAAAGCGATGATGACGATGGGAAGACCCATCCGGTGTCCTCATTCTATTCTCAAAATTATTGTTGTGGTATCCTGCCGCAAAAGCCGTATCTGGGAAGGATTTCTCCCGGCACAATCCGGTGCCCTGCGTCCGATAACCCGATGCTGGTTTTCCTCCAGAATACCAGATATAATACCGATAAATTTCAGGCACACCCGCAGGGTGGACTGATCCTCTCATGAATGAACGAAGGAATGGCACCACGACCCCTGATTTCAACGACATTTCTGTTCAACCGGTTGCTGCACCGATTCATGACATTCCTCCAGCGAAAAAAACAGGGTTACCATCCGGTCAGCAGACCGGAGCCGCATATTATACGCAAAAAAAGAATGGATCCCGACCCCAGGCTAAGCGCGACAATGCCCTGCTGAAGGATTCACTGTTTGTCATCAGACGCAATGATATCCATCATGTCATTTCTGAGAACTACTACTATAAGACCGAACCCTATTACACGATTCTCCGGCACGAACTGGAAGGCAAACGGGTTGAACCGAGCAGCAGCGCTGTCCTCGATGCGTATGTAATCCCCATCTGCCTGTCACGCCTGGCATCTGCAGGAATTCCGGTATGTGAGTGGGGGATCTCCCAGGCATACGTCCCGCTCCCTGCGATCCTGTACGGGCTGAACTATTTTTCAACAACGCTTGACTACTTTGTCGTCAATGACAACGAAAAGGCAAAGGATGTGATCAAGCACATCACCAACAATGGAAAATATCCGTTCTGTTTCCAGAAGTATCCGGAAGGATCCGAGATCTATACCTGCACCTCAATATTTGGCCGGACTGCCGGTGCAGGAATGCCTGTTGCTGATTATGCACAAAAAATCTACGAAATCTTCTTTCTCCCGCTGGTAAAAATGGTCTTTATTAAGACAGGCGCTTCTTATGCAATTTCCTCCCTCTCACCAACCCGCTACGCGCAGCTGTCTGAAGGTGAACGGGCCCTGCTCTCTGCATACCTCTCGAACCAGGAGTTCCTATGAGCAGACTGGGTATTTTTGTGGACAGGAAAACCCTCTCCAATTCAGAACAGCTGAACGCGCTCATCAGGTGCCGGGACGTAACCGAAGATCTGGGACATTCCGTTGAGTTCATTTTTCCTGTCGACATCGACAAGATTGGAAAGGTGGACGCTCTCTTCATCCGCGCCCGGACCGACCCGATGAACATCACGTATGTCGCTGCACGGATGGCCAGTCTCCACGGGATTCCGGTCATCGATGACCCCCAGTCGATCCAGATCTGCTCTGATAAGATCAACATGTATTCCCACCTGATCCGGGAGCATGTATCCCTTCCCAGAACAATTTTTCTGTCCCGAAACGATCTCAATGTCGAGCATGTTGCACACCTCTTTGACGATTTGGGATCGCCGCTTGTGGTCAAGGAACCCTCAACTTCATTCTCCCTGCGCGTGGAAAAAGTCCATAATGTAGCAGAATTTTTCAAAGTGGCGCGACGGTTCATAAAAATGTCGGACTGGATCGTCGTACAGCAGTTCATTGAAAGCAAGTACGACTGGAGAGTGGGGGTGCTGGACGGGAAACTCCTGTACGCCTGTAAATACACGATACCCTCCGTGACATTCAAGATCCAGGCGTCCGTTAACGGTCACCTTGTCTACTGCGGGGTTGAAAGCGTTCCTCCCGATCAGGTCCCGCCGCAGGTAATCCAGCTCGGGATCGACGCGGCAAATGCGATCGGCAGGGGGCTCTACGGTGTTGATATCAAAAATAATAACGGGGACGCCTACGTCATTGAAGTGAACGACAACCCCTCACTTGAGAGCGGGGAGGATACCTGTTACCCCTCAGTCTATACCACACTTGTCACCCACCTCATGCGGAAGTAATGCGCCAATGACAATCGGAACTGAACATGAATACTCCATCAATGACCTGGATTTCACCCCCCGGCCCGTGTCAGACCAGATCATAAAAAAGATCTGCGGGCGGGTGGAAAACGAGATCCTCTTTGGAGATGTGAAACTGGGAAAGGAACTCCAGAAAACCGTACTCGAATTCATTCCCCGCCGACCGGAACATGACCTTGCACCCCTGGAACAGCAGATCTACCACGGCATCCTGAAGTTCTCCCATATATTCCGCGACAGGTACCGGCTCCTCGGGCTCGGCATGCACCCGACCCTCACCTTGGATAAAACTGCTGTCTGGGATTATGACGAGGGGGAATATTACCAGGTCTATGACCGGTTGTTCAATATCCGGCAGCATGGCTGGCTGAACATACAGTCGCTCCAGATCAACCTTTCTTATAGCCGCGAACAGGACATGGTATACCTGCACAACCGGCTCTGTGCGCTGCTGCCGTACCTTGTCGCGGTGACTGCATCATCACCGATGGTTGAAGGGCGGCTGACCGGTATTGCAGACAACCGCCTTATCTTCTACCGGGAGAACCAGAAGGAGATCCCCAGTATCTGCAACCGGATCATTCCCGAACCGATCCGTGATATGGCTCACTATCATGCGATGCAGGAAGCAGTTTTTTCAGAACTCCGGGCACGCGGTGCCGGCATCCTTTGCGAGGAATGGGTGAATTCCGGCGGTGTCATTATACGGTTCTCGCGAAAATGTGTCGAGATCAAAGCGCTGGACGAGCAGGAATGCGTGCACGCTGATATGGCAGTCTGCGCATTCGTCAGGGCTCTTTTACGCTGCAAAAAGATCCCCATGATCACCCGGCGGGAGGAACTCCTCTTCCTTCTTGACGATGCAATCAGGGATGGCACTGCAGGACTGAAAACCGATCTGGAAAAGATGTACGCGTGCGCCTGGCAACATGCGACCGATGATGAACGGGTCTACCTGCCGCTCATTGAGGATCGGATCGAAAACGGCAGTCTTGCTGAGCAGATGCGCGACCGGCTTGAGCATGGCGAAGATATCACCACCATCATGGGAGATATGGCCCGGTGTCTGCAGGAAAACCATCCCTATGGCAGCTGACCCCTGATCCTCCGCATCTTTAAAGTAACAACACGCTTAACCAACCCGGTAAAGAATGGTAGTGAGGATTTGGGGGCTTTTATGACTCAATCGCTGATCCGTGAGGCTGAAGGCTACGAATTATTAAAAACCTGCGGGGTCCCTGTACCACGCTACGCCATCGCCTGTTCGTCCTCTGATGCAGCAGTTATGGCTGACCGGATCGGATATCCCGTGGTACTCAAGGTCATTTCGCCGCAGATCGTCCACAAGAGTGATGCGGGTGGTGTGGTGGTTAATGTCGGAAGCGCGGCAGGAGCCCGCGAAGCGTATGATGCAATCATACAAGCGGTGGCTCAATCCAACCCATCAGCGGTGGTCGAAGGAGTCATGGTCGAACAGCAGCTGCCTGCCGGGCTTGAGCTGATTGTCGGCGGCAGGACCGACCCTTCATTTGGGAAGGTGCTCACGATCGGGATCGGCGGCACACTGGTAGAGCTTCTCAGGGACGTATCCACCCGTGTCCTCCCGGTTGACAGGGATGAGATTGGGGTCATGGTTCATGAACTGCAGGCGTACCCCCTGATTGCGGGGTTCCGCAAGGAACCGGCGCGGGATGAGCAGGCATTAATCGGCATCATTGAGTCCATTGCCCGCTTCTTTGCCTCACGTCAGGATGTTGCCGAATTCGACATTAATCCCATTATACTCTATGAAAAGGGGGCCTGTGCCGTCGATGCGCGCTTTTATGTGAGCGACCAGATGCCACCTGAAATATCCCCCAAAAAGAAACAATCAATCTCCTCATTGCTCACGGTAAAGTCCATCGCAGTGGTCGGCGCCTCGCCGGATCCAAATAAGGTAGGCTATTCGATTGTCCGAAACCTCCTCACATTTCCCGGTGCACTCTATCCGGTCAACCCAAAACACGAAATGATAATCGGAAGAAAAACCTACCCGACACTGGGATCAATTCCAGAACCAGTCGATATCGCCGTCGTGGCAGTCCCGGCCCGTACGGTCCCGCAGATTGTTGAAGAAGCGGGCAGGAAAAGCATCCCGCTTGTCATCATCATCTCTTCCGGGTTCCGGGAGTCGGGAGCAGAAGGAAAAAAACTTGAGGAACAGGTGCTTGCCATTGCCAACCGTTATGGCATCCGGATCATGGGCCCCAACTGCCTTGGACTCATGCTCCCCCTGCAGGGTGTCAATACCACCTTTGATCCGGTATCTCCCCGGCCAGGCAAGATTGCGTTCATATCGCAGAGTGGTGCGATCATCTCCACCATCGTGGACTGGAGCCTTCCCGAAGAGATCGGATTCTCTGCAGTGATCAGTGTGGGCAACCAGGCGGACCTCACGTTTGAGGACTTCATCCAGTATGCCGGCGCTGATCCGAACACGAAAGCCATCATTCTGTACATTGAACAGATCCACGACGGCAAACGGTTCATGGACATGGTACGTACCATCACACCCACAAAACCCATTGTGGCAATCAAGTCCGGGTCATCAAAGATTGGTCAGAAAGCGGCGTCATCCCACACCGGGTCCCTTGCCGGAAGCAATGAGGTCTATCTCGCAGCATTCCGGCAGATGGGGGTTATCCCTGTTCAGTCAATCCGGGAAGCATTCCAGGCTGCGGAATTGCTCTCATCGGAAGGTTATCCCAAGGGTGTGAGGGCAGTGGTCATCTCAAACGCCGGCGGATTTGCCGTGCTCTCTTCTGATTATGCCGAACGGTTCGGGATCACCCTGATCGAGTTTTCCCCGGATCTTATTGCTGAACTTAACAAGGTTCTGCCGGCAGACTGGAGCCGTGAAAATCCTATTGACATGGTAGGGGATTCAAGTGCGGACCGGTTCGCCCGCACCTTTGACGTCATGATCAGAATCCAGGATCTCTGGGATATCGCTTTTGTCATTGCGGTTCCCTCCGCAATCTCCGATCCTCTGCAGGTGGCAAACGAACTCGTCCGCTTCTCAAAGCACACGCACAAGATGATCGTGGGGTGCATGATCGGTGGTGATTCCATGAAGACCCCGCTTCGGATCCTGCGTGATGCAAACATCCCCAATTTCCCCGACCTTGAAGATGCATTCAGGGCTGTAGGAAACATTTGCAGGAATACCGGCATGTGTTGCCGGCTCAGGGAACGTTAATAACCAATTCCAAAAAACGTCGTGATCAGAGGCTGATCTTTTTTAATATCTGGCCGTTCTTGAAGATCGTGATCCCGCCACCACTCTGGGAGACCACAATGCCGACTGCCTTGGTCATGTCCGTTATGGCGGCGACGGAATTATGCCGGGTTCCCATGCCTTTCGGGAGATTCACGCAGCTGGTATCAACCGTGATATACCTTCCCGAAGCCGTGATGAACCCGTCACCGGTCACCACAAAGGCACCGTCAAGCTGGGCAAACTCCTTGATGTTCTCCTTGAGATCGGGATTGGTCACGATCCTCATTTCAGGAGGATGGCCTTCAAATGAATTCAGCATGATCTGCCGGGATTTTCCCATGACGTTCTCGGCATCACCGATCAAAAATGTGGTTCCTACCGCTTTTCCTTCCCTGCCCTCAACAGAGATCTCGGTGCAGATATGGAAGACTGCATCAAAGACGTCTTCCCGGACATCAGTGTCTGCCACAACCTGATCCTTCCACGTATCGGTGCTGATCCTGACCTCGGAGCTCCCGCGCCTGCGGTCCGTGATATCGTTTCCGATGCAAAGCACCTCGACAATGCGCCCCTCCTCATCCCGGATCGCCTTGTTGATCCAGGCAATCCAGACGCGGTCGCCATTCCTGCGGATATTCTCCATGACATTGATCGCGTATCCCTCCGCATTGAACCCGAGGTCGTTTGCCATCATGGAGAGATCATGACCGGACCTCGTCTTCTGGGGGATGATCGTGCCCACAACATTCTTCCCGATCACCTCTTCCGGGCTATAATCAAAGAATGAGAGCGCAAATGTGTTGAAGAACGTGATGGTTCCCTGCGTGTCAATACGGATGATGACGCTCTGGGTATTCTGCACCATTTCCCGGTACTTTGCCTCACTTTCCTTGAGGGCATTGGCAAGTTTCTTGCGATCGGAGATATCTGTAACAATGAATGTTCCCCCTTTTGCAACATCGCCTGGATCAAGTGCCAGTACCCGGACCTGGCAGGGGATCGGCGTTTTATCTATTGCCACCAGATCACATTCCACTCGTCCTGCACCAGCGGTATCCCGTTTAATCTGGAGATCGCGGAGCACCTGCTCGCACTCTTCAGCGGTGTGAAATACGATCCTGAAATCCTTCCCGACCATCTGGTTCTCTTCATACCCCAGCATTCCACAAAGGGGGCGGTTCACCCATTCAAGGACATGGTTTCGCATCTGGAAGATTCCAAGCGGTGTGGCGGAGAGTATGGCGGTGAGCTGTTCGTTCTGCGCTTTTATCTCACGGTCAGCTTTGCGGCGCAGCATCGTCTGTTTGACGAGCATCACGAGATCCACAAGCTGCATCCGGGCGTCACTCCCTTTCGGGACCGGCAGTTCGGTGCCATTCATGACGTCGGCAATCACGACTTTATTCTGGCTTCTGCGGGCAAGCATGATAAACGGTGTTGTGTTGCCCTGCGATTTGAGGTATTTTAAAAACTCAATCCCATTCATGTCGGAGACAAACTCGATTCCGTTAACGTCTGGCACCTGTTCGTAGCAAACGATCACGTCATACATCCGGTTTTTCAGCTTTTCAAGCGCCTGTTTTGTGGAGCGGACACTATCAAGCCGGATCTCACCCGATTTTTCGAGGACAGATCGGGCAAGCGCCATCAGCTCAGAGTTGTCATCCACAAAAAGGACAGCGATCATAAGGGTTCTCCGCAATCAACCGACGGGACACGTCTCATATGAGGTGGAGATTTGTGCAATAAATAGTTGTTGAGGAGATGCCAATGACG
>CAZVFG010000041.1:8736-12736 GCA_964626125.1 uncultured Methanoregula sp. | reverse complement strand
CATCACAGCTTCGGCTTTACTTTCAGTGCTGCAACGAGCAGCTCAACACCCGCTTCAATATCACGGATATCAAGCACCTCGACCGGGGAATGGATGTAGCGGGTGGGGGGACTGATCGTGGTGCTCGGGACCCCGCCTTTGTTCAGGTGGATGGCGGTTGCATCGGTTGTCCCCCCGCTCCCGACTTCCATCTGCACGGCTATGCCTTTGGCGTCCGCGACATTCTTAAGCCATGCGACCATCTTGCGGCTTGCAATCAGGCCACGCCCGCTGGAATCGACGATCGTGATAACCGGGCCCTTGCCCATTTCGACCGCTGCATCCTTCATCTCGATACCGGGATGGTCACCGGGGATGGTTACGTCCGTGGCAATCGCACAGTCAGGATCCAGCTGGTAGGCACTGGTCCGTGCTCCTTTGAGGCCGACCTCTTCCTGCACGGTAAAGACGCCATAGACCGTAAACGGAGAGTCAAGTTTTTGCATGGTTTTGATCAGCAGGGCGACACCCGCTCGGTTATCGAATGCCTTCCCGGTCACCCGGTCATTCGCAAGCTCCGTAAACTCCCGGTCGATGGTGACCGGTGTCCCGATTTCGATCCCGAGCCGGCTGACCTCGTCGCGGTTGCACGCACCGACATCGATGAACATATCATCGGTCTTTACTCCCTTCTTGCGCTCTTCCTCATCCATCATGTGCGGGGGTTTGCCGCCGATTACCCCATAGCATAACCCCTTGGTCCCATGAAGGACAACGCGCTGGTTGTAGAGCGTGGGGGCATACCAGCCGCCGAGCGCAACGAACCGCAAAAAACCCTTCTCGTCGATGAACTTCACCATGAGCCCGATCTCGTCCATGTGGGCGGCGAGCATTACCTTAAAAGCGTTTCCTTTTTTTTTCGCAATCAGGTTGCCCATCGTATCTTCCGAAATCTCATCGACGTGCCCTTTCAGTTCCTTTTTTATAATGGAAAACACGCTTCCCTCGCTTCCGGAAACACCGTGGGCGTTGGATAATTTTCGTAACAGTTCTTTGACCATGTTACTCACTCATTGCCTTTTTGATCCTATCAAGCGCTCGCTGGATGTTCTCGCGCGACGTTGCGTAACTCATCCGGGTATATTCAGGGGCATTGACGCCGAATGCGGTGCCCGGAACAACGATCACGCCTTTTTCAATAATTTTCTGTGTGAGGGCAGGCTTCATCGGGACGAAGGTATAGAATGCCCCCTCGGGTACCGGGAACGAAAAGTTGAGATTAAAAAGCCCTTTGCAGATCAGGTCGCGGCGGGCACGGTATTCGTCCCGCATTACCTTCACCGGCTGCTGGTCCCCGGTGTAAGCAGCAACCGCCGCGTACTGCGAAATCGAAGTCGCGCATGCCTGGCAGTACTGGTGGACTTTCAGGCATTGCCCCACGACCTCGGCGGGTGCCGCCAGATACCCCAGCCTCCAGCCCGTCATCGCGTACGTCTTGCTGGTCGCGTTGACCGTGATCACATCCTCCCCGAACCGTGCGGCGCTCCAGTGTTTTTTCCCGTAGATGAAGTGCTCGTAGACTTCATCGGAGACCACCGTTACCCCGTGGTCGTTTGCAGATTCCACGAGCGCCCGTATCGATTCTTTGCTCTCGACCGCCCCGGTCGGGTTTCCCGGTGAGTTCAGGACCAGCAGGCGTGCGCCTTTCATCAGGACTTTTGCCTGTTCAATATCAATATGGAGATTCTTGTCGAGCGGGACACTGACGGGGCGCCCGCCCGCCATGGTCGCAAGTGCCGCGTACGATACAAAACCCGGGTCCTGGCAGAGCACCCGGTCCCCCTGTTCGACGAGCGCCTGCATCACAATATGCAGCGCTTCGCTTGCACCCGCCGTCACGATCAGCTGGTCGGGCTGGTAGGTCATCCCGTTCTCGTTTTTGAATTTTTCGCAGATGGCGGTACGGAGTTCCGGTATGCCGTTGTTCGTGGTATAGCCGGTCTTTCCGTCCTGTATCGCTTTGATCGCTGCGTCCTTGATATGCTGGGGCGTATCAAAATCGGGCTGGCCGAGCCCGAGGTTGATGGAGTCCGGACCTGCCGCCTCAAAGATCCGGCGGATCCCGGATATTTCAATCCCCTGCACGCGTTGCGCAAACCGTTGTTGCATGTTTTGCCACCGTTCCTTACTCAATATTCGTATGCCGGTTCTTAAGGGCGTTCTCATCGGTCTTGGTGATCTCCATCAGGCGGGAGATGATTGCATCGGCAAACACGATCGATGCAGTCTCAAAGACCGTCCCGAGAGGGGCAAATGACTTGTGCTCACCCAGCATCTGCCGGATCTCGAATTCAACTGCATCGTCTTCCACCTCGTCACGGTGGTGCTCGATGATGACCGCACAATCCGCAATCTTTCCGATTGGCGAACTGGCGTTGGAGGTGATCAGGCAGATGTGGGCACCGATCTCATGCGCTGTTTCTGCAATATCTGCAACGGTCTTGGTCTTGCCCGAACCGGAAAACACGACCATCACGTCGTCCTTCGTGAGCGCCGGCGTGATCGTTTCGCCAACAACAAATGCGGCAAGCCCGAGGTGCATCAGGCGCATGGCAAATGCCTTTGCCACCAGCCCGGATCGTCCCGCCCCGATCACATAGATCCTTTTTGCCTGCAGCAGCTCGGCAAGGAACTTCTCCACATCTTCATCAGATATGGCTTTTGAGATCGCCCGGATTTTCGATGCCATCAGCTGCATCATTTCCTGTACCCTCTTGTCTGCCATAATCCTCCCAGAAAGCATATTATCCCATAGTAAAAGAGAATTTCGTAGAATGAACCATCATCATATGCCTGGATTTTAAATCAGACAAAATATCCTTTCAGGAACACACAGAAATCCAGTAAGTAATGATATAAACCGAACAGGGACTCTTGCAGCGACCATGACCGATAATGACCTGATACCGCCGTTTTTTTCCCGCGATGGTTATACCCTGTACCATGCTGACTGCCTTGATCTCCTCTCCCGGATGCGGGAACAATCCGTTGACATGATCTTTGCCGATCCTCCCTACAACCTCTCCAACGGGGGGTTCACCTGCAAAAGCGGGAAGCGTGCCCCGGTACACAAGGGAGCATGGGATGAGAGCCGCGGTATTGCATCCGATTTTCAGTTCCACACGGGATGGATCACCGCGTGCCGCCGGCTCCTCAAGGACCATGGTACAATCTGGATCTCCGGCACCTATCATTCGGTCTATGCCTGCGGGTACGCACTCCAGTGCGCCGGTTACCATATCCTCAATGATATCTGCTGGTTCAAACCCAACGCCCCCCCGAATTTAAGCGGGCGCTATTTCACGGCAAGCCATGAGACGCTCCTCTGGGCACGCAAAAGCAGGGATGCGCGTCATACGTTCAACTATGACATCACCAGGAACGGTGAATGGAGTGACGATGCCCTCAAGCGTCCGGGAAAACAGATGCGTTCTGTCTGGAGCATCCCCTCGCCAAAGGGAGCCGAAAAAAAATACGGGACCCACCCCACCCAGAAACCAAAGGCACTGTTAAAAAGGATCATGTTGTCCTGTACAGGGGAAGGGGATACCGTGCTTGACCCCTTCTGCGGAAGCGGGACAACAGGTCTTGTTGCGTATGAATATCATCGCCGGTTCATCGGCATTGATGCCGAGAAGGAATACCTGAACCTTGCCCGTGAACGGTTCCTTGACCTTGTGCGTTCCGGACAGGAAGATATCAGATAGCCCGTGGATTTTTTTTTGCTCTGGAGAAATCCCTGATCAAACATGATGAAAAAACGAAGCTGCTGAATCGTTTTTCGATAGATATCACAACGGGGGATGTTCGCCATTGGGGAGAGATGGCGGACACGAGAAGGAACTGAAGATTTCTTCGCTGTGCTACAGCATGAGAAGATGCCGAAGGTATCTTCGCTGTGCCACAGTTGCGATATAAGGAAAGGAGGTTGATATTCAACTGTGAAAATTTACACGATATC
>CAZVFG010000041.1:7476-8636 GCA_964626125.1 uncultured Methanoregula sp. | reverse complement strand
AATGTGTACCGGGAGGTCTGCAATTTTGAAGTATCTCCAAGATAGCTGTACCATGAAAATGTCCACATTCCTTTTGCATCGACCGGTGCAGTGTTTCCAGACCCCGGGGTGCCACTGAGATCATAAAGGGGGACACCCTCAGGAGGGAGCCCCAGGCCGCTTATTTTGATCACGGTGGTATTTCCGATGGTATTTTTTCCATCAAAGATAATCGTGTCACCGATATAGTTCCCGCCGGAGCCCCGGTATGAGATGGTGATGGTTCCATTTGCCGCAGCGATTGGCGTTACCAGGCACATGACAGCACCGAGCAGACAAAGTGCCAAAAAAAGGGATTTTCCCCGGATTGTTACCATGTTCTTCCTCAGGTTATAAAGAATATCATTAAATTGGGATAAATATTTTTGTAATTTTTTCCAGTCGACATTTCTTCAGGCCGGCAATAAACAGAGAGAACAGGGTCGAGGATATGTCATTCGTGCCGAAACTATATCTAATGTACAGGGTAATCGTTTGATCAGAGGATAATGAGTAATGACCGATATAAAAATCGCAGTAATCTCCGGTGAAGAACGGTTAAAAAACCGGATATTATCGATTTTGACACCACGTGCCTATGATGAGACCGCCTATCATCTCCCGGTCTCGTACGCACTGACGGGAATTGCGGTGCAGGATCGTGCAACTGCGCAGGATGCTTATGCCCGTGCAGGCAATAACCCGATCGTCGCAGCAGAATGTCTTCTTTCAGAAAAAGCTGTCCTGCAGGGTAAAGAACCGGCACCTTACACGGGATTTATCGGGGATACGACGCTGCGCAAGCTCGGGTATTCCCTCGTGGACGGAAGCATCCTGGGACTTGCCCTTGTGATCGGGACACCGGGCAACGCCAATTCCGCTGCCGGTATCTGCCGGGAACTGCAGGAAAAATACATGCTCACCTTTCTTGCAGGGGGCGTCATTCCTGCACTCCGGAATGCGGGCGTGAAACTCGGTCTTGAATACCGTCTCATCCCGCTGGGTTCCACCGATGCGCACGGTGTCCATTTCGCAGATATTGTCGCACGGGTGGCAATGATGTTTGGCGGCGTCACCCCGGGGGATACGGCACGGCTCCTGAAATATGCCGCTGAACGTGCAAAGGCAATCGTGATCGTCTT
>CAZVFG010000041.1:1737-7376 GCA_964626125.1 uncultured Methanoregula sp. | reverse complement strand
CGGCATTTGAACTGTTGAAGATGCGGGAGGTTGATGAGATCAAAGACGGCCGGATAACGGTGATCGGTCCCGAGATCGATGCGATGAAGGAAGGGTCCGCAAATCCACTGGGCATCATCATCGAGGTTGCCGGGAGATCCATGAAAAAAGATTACGAACCGGTGCTCGAGCGCAGGATCCATAACTTTGTCAATTATGGCGAAGGATCATGGCATGTCGCCCAGCGGGATCTCATCTGGGTGAGGATCTCAAAGGAAGCGGTGGCAAAAGGGGTAAAGATCGAGCATATCGGAAAACTTCTTGCAGGCAAGTTCCGGATGGACTTCCCCGGTATCATCGATGCGGTCGCGGTCACCCTGATCACGGACGAAAAAAAAGTGCTTGCAGCAAAGGATGAGGCAGAAAAAATCTACGAGGAACGTGATGCACGGATAAAAGGGATGCGGGATGAGGATGTGGACACGTATTATTCCTGCACGCTCTGCCAGACATTTGCACCCAATCATGTATGCGTCATCACTCCCGAACGCCCCGCCCTCTGTGGCGCTATCAGCTGGCTCGACGGAAAAATTGCGTTTGAGATCTCTCCTTCCGGTGCAAACCAGCCGGTCGGGAAAGGGGCCTTGATCAATGCCCAGAGCGGGGAGTATGAAGGAGTCAACCGGTTTGTGAAAAAGGCAAGCCATGGTGAAATTGACCGCTGCTCGCTGTACAGCGTCATGGAGTATCCGATGACCTGCTGCGGGTGCTTTGAATGCATCGCCCTCATGCTTCCGGAAGTGAACGGGATTATGGTCGTGAACCGTGAATTCAAAGGAGTCACACCGTCCGGGATGACATTCTCCACGCTTGCCGGGACCATCGGGGGTGGTGCACAGACGCCCGGGTTTGCCGGTATTTCCAAGAACTATATCCTTTCTGACCGGTTCCTCCAGGGGGAAGGGGGCATTGAGCGTCTGGTCTGGATGCCGTTGCAGCTCAAAGACGAATTAAAAACCCGTCTGCAAAAAAAACTCACCAAACAGGGTCGTGCGGACTTCTTTGAAAAGATCGCCGATGAGACCAAGGCAGCCACCCTTGAAGAACTCGTGGCGTATCTCACCACCGTGAATCACCCCGCCCTGACGATGAAACCGCTGGTGTGAGGGGGAACGATGGGACCCGATGTTCGCTTTGACTGGACCGGTGCGATTGGAAAAGTCGTTCTTGGTGCCACAAGGGCAGATGGCGGAACAAGAAAAATTTCTTACCAGATTGGCGGCGGGAGTACCCTGCCGTTTCTTTTCGGCAATGCTGCATCACCTTCGCCGCTGATCGCGCTGGAGATCTGCGACAATGCAAAGTACTGGTCGCCGATCATACGGAATTACTGTGGAGACCTTGTTGATGATGTCCAGAAGTGGGCAAAGGCCACAGAGACCGTCTATGGTGCGGATCTGGTCCGCCTCTATCTGACCAGCACAAGGGAACGGAATTTTTCTGATATGTCCTCGGTCGCAAAAACCATTGAGGCGGTGCTGTCGGCAACGGGCCTCCCCCTGATCATCGAGGGGAGTAATGAGCCAGCGATCGACAGTGAAGTATTCCAGAAATGCGGTGAGACCGGGGAGGGGGAGCGGTTGCTTCTCGGGACCGCTGAGGCAGGCAGGTACCGCAGTATCGCGGCCGCCGCGCTTGCCTATAACCACGCGCTGATTGCCCAGTCTCCTATCGATATCAACCTTGCAAAACAGCTCAATATCCTGCTGCGCGAGATCGGGGTAAAGCGCGATCATATTGTCATCGACCCGTATACCGGCACCCTTGGATACGGTTTTGAGTACTCATACTCTGCCATGGAACGCATCCGGTTCTCCGCCCTCAAAGGTGACACCGACCTTGCGATGCCCATGATCTGTTCTGCAATCGACTCACTCACGATAAAGGAGGTCAGGGAAGCAGATCCCTCCTGGCAGGATGAGATGGCCGTGCAATGGGAGTTCTACACCGGCCTCGCAGCGGCGGTTGCCGGTGCGGAGATCATCTGTGTCCGCCACCCGGGAACCATCAGCAAATTAAAGAAGGCATTCTCAGACCTCAGGAACGGTACCGCAGGTTCCGCAGGGTGACGTGACATGGCACTCAAAGCACTGGACATCTACAAACTCCTGCCAAAGAAAAACTGCAAGGAATGCGGCGATCCCACCTGTCTTACCTTTGCCATGAAGCTTGCCGGGGGAAAGGCGGATATCGATCTCTGTCCCTATCTTGAAAAAGAGGCGAAATCGGTGCTGGGGGCGACGACCCGCCCGCCGATCCGGCTCGTAACGATCGGCGTTGGAGAACGTTCGTTTGCCGTTGGCGAGGAATTTGTACTCTACCGTCACGAAAAAACGTTTTACCACCCGCCGGGCATTCTTTTCAAAGTATCCGATACCGACACACCAGAAGAGATCAGGGCAGTGGCAACCCGGGTCAGGGATGAGTCGTTTGTCCGGGTCGGCGCAGACCTCCGTTTCAATGGTATTGCAATCGAGAATGCCAGCGGTTCGGATGAAGCGTTTGCCAACGCCGTTATGACCGTAGAGAAAGCAGCGGACCTGCCCCTGGTGCTGATGGGAAAAAAGGCTGAAGCACTCGCCGCGGCTCTCGTCCACTGCGGGACGTACCGCCCCCTGATCCATGCAGCGACCAGGGATAATTTCAAAAAGATGTGTGCACTTGCAAACGACCATGGCTGTCCGCTCGTGATCAAAGCGCGGGGCCTGGATGAACTCACTTCGCTTGCCAGGACCTGTGCTGGTGAAGGGGTACGCGATCTGGTCATGGACCTTTCACCGCAGTCTCTTTCTGACGTTATCACCACATCAACCGCTGTCCGCCAGCTTGCGATAACAAGGAACGACCCGGATCTCGGGTATCCGGTATTTCTCGATGCCACCTTTTCGGAAATGCAGGATGCCGCAATTGCCCTTGGGATTGTAAAATATGCGTCAGTTGTCGTTACCGCCCCGCTTTCACCGGCATCAGCCAGGGCAGCCCTTACGCTTCGCCAGAACATCTACACCGATCCCCAGAAACCAATCCAGATGAACCCCGGCCTGTACCGCATCGGCTCACCGGGGAACGATGCCCCGGTCCTCCTCTCCGTCAACTTTTCTCTCACGTTCTTTACCCTTGAAGGGTACCTCGAAGCTACCCGCATCCCCTGCTTTATGCTGGTTGTCGACACGGAGGGATTATCGGTCCTCACTTCGGTTGCCGCGGGAAAACTCAACGAAACACTGGTCCGTGATTCGATCAGCAAATTTCTGGTCGGGAATGAGGTATCCCACAAAAAGCTCATCATTCCCGGGTATGCCGCCCCGCTCTCCGGCAGGATCGAGGAAGCGACCGGGTGGGAAGTTATGGTCGGCCCGCGGGATGCTGCCGAGATCGGGGATTTCCTGGAAAAGGAGTGGAAAAAGTAGATGCCGACAATCACGTTCCTGCCGAGTTACCGCAAGATCGATGTTGAATCCGGATGTACGGTGCTTGAGGCAGCCCAACGGGCCGGGTTTAATGTAAATGTTGTCTGCGGGGGGCAGGGGAAGTGTGGCAAGTGCGTTGTCTTCATCGTATCAGGGAAAACTGAATTTGACAGCCAGAAATTTTTACGGTTTTTTACTTCCGAGGAACTCTCACGGGGTGCCTGTCTTGCATGCCAGACAACCGTACACGGAAATGTAAAGATCACGATTCCCGACAGCACCCTGATCCAGGAACAAAAAATCCTGATTGAAGGATGTGAGACCGAGATCGAATTCCACCCTTCTGTCAGGAAATATTTTGTCGAGCTCGAGCCCCCGACCCTTGCGGATCCCTCTCCCGACCTTTCACGTCTCCTCTGGAGGATCCAGAAAAGCGGTGGTCCGGTAGCGGAGAAGATTTACGCCCCCCTTGAAGTGCTTCGCGACATCCCTGCAATCCTGCGCCACAGCAACTGGAAGGTCACCGGCACGATTGCCCTTGTACCCGGTGGCTACCGTCTCATCGACCTTCAGGAGAATGATACATCGAAAAAGCTGTACGGGGTGGCAGTCGACCTGGGTACCACAACCATCGTCGTATACCTCCGGGACCTTGTCAGCGGAAAGGTGCTGGGTGTTGCCTCGAACTACAACCGGCAGATCAGCTGTGGCGAGGATATCCTTGCAAGAGTAAATTTTGCCCGGAAAAACGGGCTTACAAAACTTCAGGCACTCGCGGTTGAAAGTATCAACACCGCTATTACCATGGTTTCAGACGCAACTTCAATCGACCTCGATGACATCTACGAGGTTGTGGTCGCGGGAAATACAGTCATGACCCATATGCTGCTGGGAATCGACCCCGAATACATGATTGCCGAACCGTACGTCCCGGTCGTTCGCCGGGCACTGTCGGTCGCTGCGAACCGGATCGGGATTACCTGCAACCCCAACAGCGGGCTTTTTGCATTCCCTGCTGTTAGCAACTTTATCGGGGGGGATATTATTGCCGACATCCTTGCCTGCGGCATGGGTGAACGCGACGATATCTCGCTCCTTATCGATATTGGAACGAATTTTGAAGTGGTGCTCGGCAACCGCGAATGGATGGTTTCCTGTGCCGGGGCCGCCGGTCCTGCACTTGAGGGAGGCGAGGTGCTCTATGGCATGCGTGCAAACCCCGGAGCCATTGAAAAGATCACGATCGATCCCGGAACACTCAACCCGGCGTATGCCACCATCAATGACATTAAACCAAAAGGGATCTGTGGTTCGGGGCTGATCGACTTCTTGGCCGGACTCCTCACGGCCTGTGTCATTGACCGCACCGGCCGCATCAACATGGAAATTAACAACCCACGGATCCGGCAGGGAGGCTCTGTGCCCGAGTTTGTTGTTGCCTGGGCAAAAGAGACTGAAATCGGAAAAGATATCGTGATCACACAAAATGATATAAAAAGCCTGATAATGAGCAAGGCTTCGGTCCATGCAGCTTGTATCACGCTGATGAAAGCTGCCGGCGTGACACGGGATGATATCGCCACCATCTACTTTTCCGGGGCATTTGGCAACTATATCAACAAAACAAACGCTATCATTATCGGTCTGATTCCGGAACTTTCGATCGAATATATTAAAAATATTGGAAACGGTGCTGTTACCGGCGCAAATATCGCATTAATCGACCGAAAGAAACGCAAGATGCTTGACAATATTGCATCAAAGATTGCCTACATTGAACTGAACGCCGAACCCGCATTCATGGATGAATACACGTCCAGCACATTCCTCCCGCACACGGACCTTTCACTGTTCCCCCAAGTGCAGAAGATGCTTGACGAATGCCGCCTCCGCAGGAGCTGATGGTATGGCAAAAATGATCTCCCCGCCCTGCTCCAGAGCAACCGGTGTCGGTGCGCTCCCGCATACCGACCCTGCACAGGCCTGCGCAGATGTACTCTCGATCTTTTGTGACTTTCCCTATGTCCCCACGCTCCCGGACCGGGGACAGCTGGAAAGCATTGTCTACAACGATTCAGAACAGCTGCCCGGGAGGATCATGCGTCATGACCGGCTTCTCTATGACAGCACTGCTGATGCCACTGCAGCGATGGAAAAAATCTACGCTGATTACCTGGAGGGAAATGTCTC
>CAZVFG010000041.1:0-1637 GCA_964626125.1 uncultured Methanoregula sp. | reverse complement strand
CTCGGTTCATCCGTCGTGCCGGTCGACCGCGATTCAGTCCGGTCGGGCTGGCAGGATATCGCTGCGATGGTAAAAGGGGGGCTCGGCATTCACTGCTGCTCGAATACTGATTGGGAATTTGTCATGGATCTAAAACCATCCGTCATCTCGATCGATGCCTACACGACAGCAAAGGAATTTTTGCTGTACACTGACGCCATCTGCAGGTATCTTGAAAGAGGCGGGGTCGTTGCGTGGGGCATTGTGCCTGCAGATTTCCGGTTATTCTCGCAGGAAACCGTTGATTCACTGTACCGCAGGTATGGTGCCATACGCACCGAGCTCTGTACCCGGATTCCTGAGGCACTTTTCGATCGGCAGTCCCTCATTACCCCGAGCTGCGGGATCAGGTTTGCCGACCGCAACGGGGCGGTTGCGATCATGCAGGCGGCTGCGGAAATTTCATTTCGGATCAGGAACTTGGCAGGGTGAACCATCGTGCAGCAATCGTATACGACCGCCATATCCGGTAAAGGGGGCACTGGAAAAACAACCGTCAGTTCCCTGCTCATCCGATCCCTGATCGAAGCTGGCGGACAACCAATCCTGGCCGTTGATGCAGATCCGAATGCAAACCTCCATGAGGCGCTCGGCGTGGAGGTACACGAAACGCTGGGGAGCATGCGGGAGGAGGCATTCACAAAAAATATCCCTCCCGGTATGTCCCGCCATGATTATATCAGGTACCGGTTCCGGCAGGCGCTCGTTGAATCGGAAGGGTTTGACCTCGTTGCAATGGGACGCCCTGAGGGGAGCGGGTGCTACTGTTTTGCAAACGATCTTCTCTCTGAATGCATGCAGCAGCTCGGGCGTGAGTACCGGTTCATTGTCATCGATACGGAGGCAGGCATGGAACATATCAGCCGCGGGACCATCGGGAGACCGGACGTCCTGCTCATCGTAAGCGATCCCGGGGCACGGGGCCTGCGGACGGTCGTACGGATCCGGGCAATCGCCATTTCCCTTGGGCTTGATCCGGAACGGATCCGCGTTGTCTTCAACCGCGTTAAATCAGGCACGGCGCCGGCAGATACCGGAAACCAGGCCCCGATTGCAGTTATTCCGGAAGATCCTGCGGTTGAAGCCGCTGACCTTGCCGGAACGCCGGTCGCACGGGTCCCGCCAGACAGTCCGGCGTACCTTGCGGTTCAGGAACTCGCAAGGAACCTGATACGGATGGCAAAACAGGAGTGAGTCCGGGATACCGGTATTTTGGGAAGGTTAGAGACGATATATTTTTTTAAAAAAATGGGTAAAGTGCCAACTTTGCACCTGAATTTTCTTGGATCTTTGATTGAATCAGTAAGTCTCAGTCGCTCTTGGGGGCTTCGGCTTGGCCTCCGCCCCCGCCGCTGTGGCAGCCCCCGGTTGTGATATAAGGACAGGAGGGTAACATTCAACTGTGAAAATTTACTCTATATCTACCATCACTTTTTTCTTTACGTTTTCAGGAACAGCATTTCGCTATTGAATACGTCGAAAATGGTGATGATTAGGGTGTTAAAATAATAGTTCACCCAAAAAAATTTATAAAAATACCGCAACAGCAATCACGGTTGTCCAGAGCCCGTTTTTGTCGCCCTCGGCTGACTGGCACG
>CAZVFG010000040.1:0-12845 GCA_964626125.1 uncultured Methanoregula sp. | reverse complement strand
GAGAGTGAAGCCCGGTTCCGCAGTTACTTCGATATGCCATTGCACGGCATTGCCATCACCTCTCCTGAGAAAGGCTGGCTTCAGGTCAATGACCGGATCTGTTCAATACTGGGTTATACCCGGGATGAGATCTTCTCTACGACATGGGCGGAAATGACGCATCCTGATGATCTTGCCGCTGACTCCGAACAATTTGATCGTATTCTCTCTGGTGAGATTGAACAATATACGTTGGATAAGCGTTTTATCCGCAAGGATGGACGCGTAATCTGGACCAGTATTGCCGTGGGTTGTGTCAGGAAACCCGATGGTACCGTGGATTATATCGTTGGTCTGATGTAGGACATCACCGGGCGCAAGCGTACGGAAGAAGCATTACGCGAGAGTGAAGGGAAACTTCAGGCGATGTTACAATCCATTACCGATCCCATGAGTATGATGGACGAAGATCTGAACATCATCTGGGTGAATGACACTGCCAAACGGTACTTCGGCAAAGATATCGTTGGCAGGAAATGTTACGAGGCGTACCATCAGCGGCAAAATCCCTGCGAGCCTTCTCCCTGCCTGACGCTCAGGGCATTTGGGGACGGAAAGATCCACCGGCACGAGACAACCGTGATCGACCAGGAAGGGACGACGCGGTTCTTCGAATGCACAGCAAATGTCGCCCTGAGAGACGGGCACGGCAGACCAACCGCTGTACTGGAGATCTCGCGGGATATCACCGACCGGAAACGGGCAGAAGAGGCATTGTCCCAGAGTGAGGCAACGGCACGGGCACTCATCAATGCACCGACGGATTCCATCCTGTTGCTGGATCCAGAGGGCGTGATCCTGGAACTGAATGAGACCGCTGCCCGGCGATTGGGCAGGCAGAGGAATGAATTGATCGGGGCCGTGGCAGATACGATCCTTCCAGAAGAGATTGCACGAGCAAGACGATCGGCTATCTTCCGGATTTTAGAGACAAAGAAGCCGATCCGCTTTGAGGATGAACGTGATGGTGTCTGGTTTGACACGGTCGTGTATCCGATCATCAGCGATGGAGGGGAAGTGAATAAGATCGCCATTATTGCCCGTGACATCACGGATCGGCGGCGGATTGAGGAGGCGCTGCGCGAGAGTGAGGAGAACTACCGGAACCTGATTGAACGGGCAAACGATGGAATATGTGTCATTCAGGACGGAGTAGTAAAATTCTGTAACCGCCGGATTACCGAATACTGGGGAGGTTCAGTAGAAGAAACCCTTGGAAGGAACTTTACCGATTTCGTTCACCCTGATGCCATTCCTGAAATAACCGACCTTTATGAGCGGAGGATGGCCGGTGAGACCGTCCCCTCAATTTACGAGACGAAACTCAAGCGCAGGGATGGAAGCATATTTTATGCCGAGGTAAATGCCGGTATTGTTACCTATGGTGGAAAACCCGGTGATCTCATTATTATCCGGGATATCAATGACCGGAAAAAGACAGAAGAAGAACTGCGAAAGAAGTCACAGGAATTGTAGGTGGTCTGATGCACCGGGCGTCAGGAAAAAAAGTCCACTTTTTTAAAAAAATCCCTACAACCGGGCCCATGGCAGACCGTGGCTGAAAAAACGATATGGGGATGAGGGGGGATCAGAACAGGATGGCCCCAAAAAACACCGTCGCCGCCGGCCCCTCCATCTTCATTCCTTCGGCAAGATAAATTACGAGCGGCCCCCCTTTTGTCTCCACATGCACGGTCTGACCCACGTGCCCCAGTTTATGCGCCATTGCAGCGGCAGCTGCAGCACCCGTCCCGCACGAGAGCGTCTCTTCCTCCACCCCCCGTTCAAAGGTCCGGATGGTGATGTGGTCATCACCGGTCTTCTGCACGAAATTGACATTCGCGCCCTTGGGGAACGATGCGTGGTGACGGATGGCGGGAGCGACCGCCGCCACATCAACGCTGTCAATCGCTTCGACAAAGATCACCGCGTGCGGGACACCGGTGTTGACGGCATAAACGTCGTAGTCCCCGATCTTCTCCTGGTATTCACCTTCACCGGTTGCGGGGATGTCACTGCGGCCGAACTTCGGAGCGGGCATCGTGGTGGTGGCAAAGAATTCATCCTCGCGGTATCCCATCGTCACTGCCATGTCACCGGCAAGTGTCTCAACCGTGCATGATTCCTTGACATATTTCTGGTCAAATGCGTACTTTGCACAGCAGCGGATGCCGTTCCCGCACATCTCCGCTTCGCTTTCATCCGGCTGGAACAGGCGCATTTTTGCGCTGCTCTTTGCCGGTTTTGACAGGAAAAGGACCCCGTCGGCGCCAATGCCAAACCGGCGGTCGCAATAGAGTGCGGCAAACTGCCCCTTCATCTCATCGGGTATGACTGCCTTTTCAAATTCATCGATCAGGATAAAGTCATTGCCGTTTCCCTGCATTTTGGTAAAAGGTATTTCCATGGTATCTTCCACCTTCAGGTCGCGCCCCATTTTTTCAGTGCGCGTTCAAGCTCATAGTGATCCTTTGCATACTCTTGTGCGCTCTTCCCTTCCATGTATGCGTCCACCGCCTGCCGCATCGCCCGTGCCCCTGCAGCAGTCCCATCCGGATGCCCGTGGATCCCGCCACCTGCCTGGAGTACGATGTCGGTTCCCAGCGTGGCGATCTCATGTGCCACTTTCCCGGGATGTAAGCCCCCGCTGGATACCGGGAATGTCGGTTTCATACCGGCGCAGGCGCACGTGAGCACCTCGATGCTCGCTTTCACTTCCGGCGCATCGTGGCTCATCTTCCCGCTCACCGTGCCGGTGTGGAGCTGGTCGGCCCCCAGCATCCGTATGATACGCGCCAGCGGGCGCATGGCAATACCGTGTTCGGGGTTTCTGGTGAATGCGGCGTGCATCGTGCGGTGGACGTGGATCGGCACCTTGATCCCGGGGTCCTCGCCAAGCGCCTGCAGGGCGCCAAACCCCGTGGTGAAGATATCGATCATGATCATGTTTGCGCCAAGTTCGACTGCGTGCCGTGCCCGTTCGACAATGCGATCGGCCCGGGTGGAGATGTTGACCGCATAGAGCACCTCCCTCCCCGTTTCATCCTTTGCCTCCTCAAGGCGCTTCATGACGAGCGGGAGACGCTGGTCGATCGGGCAGAACTTCTGGTCCGTGAGCGTCTCATCGTCCTTGATAAGGTCGATACCGCCCATGGCTGCCTGGAACGCAACCGCTGCCGTGTCCTGCGGGTTCAGGCCCACTTTCGGTTTGATGATGGTGCCCACGTGCGGACGGTCCTTGGACCCGATCATCCTGCGGATGCCGGTAATGCCGAACTTCGGTCCTTTGAACCGCATGAGGGGATCGGGAAACTCCACGTCCATGAGCCGGACCGCGTCGAGACGCCCGAGACCAAAGAGGTTGCCTGCCACCACCGAGAGGTACTGCGCCACGTTGCCCGGCTCGAAGATTTCGGCAGGGTAGCGGATCCGGGCGAGGTATCCTTCGCCCTGCTTTTCCAGGCTCTCCACCTCCCCATCCAGCCGTTTGACGTACTCAGCCCGGGTTGAGATGTCGGTCCAGGTCCCGGTGGTCTCCTCCTCGCAGATCGCCTGTGCTGCCTGCCCGGGTGTTGTATCGCTTCGCGGCCTGAAATAATAGGATGCAATGACGTCTGGCATGCACTCACTCCTCATGTCTGGTATTGATCTCAAAGGCTTTATGGAATTCCCCGATATCCCAGCCAAGGTATTCCCTGATGATCACATATGCCATCTGCGGGGGTATAGCCCCCGCCTCGGTCACGATCAGGTCAATGTAATCTGCCGGGGTGACATCAAACGCAGGGTTCCGCACGGTCACATGCGGGAGCGTGCGTGCAACCTCATCAGGCAGCACCTCCTGCGGCGGGCGTTCCTCGATCTGGATCAGCTCCCCGATGATCGTCCGGGGCGCGAACTTGTAGGTCTCTGCAGCGACAAGGACATTCACCCGCGCCTCTGATGCGGAGTGCGCGACCTGCGATGTGCCGATCTTGTTGACCACCGCACCGTTCACGGTCACCGCATCGGCA
Organism: uncultured Methanoregula sp.; assembly: GCA_964626125.1. GTDB lineage: Archaea > Halobacteriota > Methanomicrobia > Methanomicrobiales > Methanospirillaceae > MVRE01. The sequence goes on along the minus strand of CAZVFG010000040.1, from coordinate 8,793 downwards.
CCGACAATGACAAGGTCAATATCACTGATGAACGAGCGTACGGCAGAGTCCACGATGAAATTTGTTGGTATCCCGGCATCATTGAGCGCCCGGATCGTGAGGAGCCCCTGGTTGCGGGGGCGCACTTCCGTGGCAAAAACCTCGATGCTCTTTTTGTTCCGGGACGCTTCGATGATACAGGCAAGTGCGGCCTCGGAATTACAGTGGGTCAGGATGGTATCGCCATCCGCGATGTGCCGGGCGCCGATGCGTGCGATCTGTTCCACCGCATGAAGGGACGACCCGATGAACGCCTCCGCACGCCGGATCACCCCCTCCCGGGCCGCGTCCGGTGTCCCGGCACGTTCCATCCCGGCCATGACCATGTGAACGGCGTTGGGGAGGGAGACCGCGGTCGGACGCGTGGCGACCAGCACGTCTGCGGCCTCCTGCATTCTGCTCCTGAACGTGCCAAGGTCCGTCGCAGGGAGTGCCTGCGCATGGTCGCGCAATGCCTGCGCCGCAGCCCGTGCAATCCTGCCCGCCCCGCGGATCTCCATGCGCTTTATCTGGTCTGCAGTTTCAGTAACCAACATCATCTTCAAAGATTCAATGATTATCGGACTACATAGAGTTTTTCAAAGAGGGATACCCTGTGCAGATGGCCGTTGTTTTTGACAGTGCCGGAACCCTGCTCTCCACCTACCGCGTCGCAAAGGACATCCTCCATCAGCAGCTGCTGCCCGGCATCGAGACAACAACCCTCACCTTCGCATCGAATGACCGCGTGCTCGTCGTGCTCCCGGTCCACTCAAAATCCATTATCGGGGCACCGCCGGATACGCTCCTGTCAACGTACCTTATCGATAATAATATCGGCTTTGGGATCAGCTGCACCCGCAAGGTCACGACCGCAGAAGAGATTGGTGATGTGCTCTACACGGACCGCCATGCGCTCGTGGGCGATCTCCAGGAATGTATTAAAAATGTCTGGCATGCCTGCAGGCGGGAACTGATTGTGACCCTCAATTCCGGTGCGATTGTGAATATGGCGCAACAGCGCATCGAGTTCACGATCACGACCGGAGGATCGCCGTTCCCGGGCGCAAAGGAGACGATCACGGCACTGCACCGGATGGGCGTGCCGACGTTCATCGCTTCCGGTGACCGGTCGGAAAAGCTTGAGCTCATGGCAGACCACCTCGGCATTCCGCGCGACCGTGTCTACGGGGTGGCAACCCCCTCGGTCAAAGCGCAGATCATCGCCGACCTGAAGCAGGAGTATGACCGTGTCGTGATGGTCGGTGACGGGATCAACGACCTGTGTGCGATGCAGGCGGCAGATTGTGCCATCCTGACCGAACAGCAACCGGGCGACCGGCCCGCTGAACTATACAATACCGCTCATCACGTCATACACCACGTGGATGCCGTGGTTGCCATCGTACAGGAGATGCTGGCACGCCATGACTAAATCGGAAGTTACAGGGCGGGGCGATGCGATGCGCAATATAAAAGGTAATAAGACACCTGTACTACATTAGGTATAAGGGTACTATGGCGGCTCCATTACTCACGGTCGATAACCTCTGTATGGAATTTAACGGCTCGAAGGTTTTAAAAAACATCAATTTTGAGATTGCTGAAGGGGAAGTGGTAGGGATCATCGGCAGGAGCGGTGCCGGCAAGACCGTTCTGATGCACCTGATGCGGGGGGTGGAAGAGCCCCCGACCAGCGGCAGGATCATCTACCACGTGGCGGTCTGTAACGGTTGCGAATTTCTTGATGTACGGAGTGCGGCAGGAACGCCCTGCCCGCACTGCGGTGGCACCCTCAGTCCGGTAGACATCGATCTCTGGGGCGATAAGGAGAAGGCTGAAAACCTTCATCGCCGCCTGATGGTCCGCACCGCAATCATGTTCCAGCGCACCTTTGCCCTCTATGGAAACGACCGTGTGATCGAGAATATCCTCCATGCGCTGGACGATATCGACTACCCGGATGAGAGAAAGATTACCCGTGCCGCGGATCTTATCGACCAGGTCAAGCTCTCGCACCGGATGATGCATATCGCCCGTGATCTTTCCGGTGGCGAAAAACAACGTGTCGTGCTCGCACGGCAGCTGGCAAAAGAGCCGTTCTTACTTTTTGCCGATGAACCGACCGGCACCCTCGACCCCAATACCGCCCGCCTCGTCCATGACATGCTCAAGACGTCTGCCGCCGCAAATAACATGAGTATGGTGGTCACCTCGCACTTTTCGCAGGTAATCGAGGATGTGGCAACCCGTGCGATCCTTCTTGTTGACGGGCAGATTGCCCGGATCGGGGCACCGAAGAAGGTCATCGATGAATTCATGAAAGGGCACGAGGACACCGAAACGTTCGGCGCCTGCGAGGTTGGCGATAAGGTGGTCGTCGCCCGCGACCTTATCAAACGCTACATCTCGGTCGACCGCGGCGTCATCAGGGCGGTCAACGGGGTCACGTTTGATGTTTACACCAGGGAAATTTTCGGGATCATCGGCAAGAGCGGGGCGGGCAAGACCACGCTCTCGGGCATCATCTCCGGCATTATCGAGCCCACGAGCGGTGAGATCAACATCCTGATCGGTGAGACCTGGGTGGATATGACCAAGCCCGGGATCGACCAGCGGGGGCGTGCAAAGGAGTATATCGGTCTTTTGCACCAGGAATACGATCTCTTCCCCCACCGGACCGTGCTCGACAACCTGACCGATGCAATCGGTCTGGAGTTTCCCAAGGAGCTTGCGATGCGCAAAGCGGTCGTTACCCTCCGGATGGCGGGGTTCTCCGAAGAGAAGAGTACCGAGATCCTCGACCGTATGCCCGCACAGCTCAGTGAAGGGGAGCGTCACCGCGTCGCGATTGCGCAGGTCCTGATCCACGAGCCCCGTATCGTCATCCTCGATGAACCAACCGGCACGATGGACCCGATCACCAAGATCGATGTAAAACATTCCATCATGCACGCCCGCGAAGAGATGGAAGAGACCTTCATCGTGGTCTCCCACGATATGGAGTTCGTCCGCGATATCTGTGACCGCCTTGCGCTCATGCGCGGAGGCAAGATTGTCCAGATCGGCAGGACCGCCGAGGTGCTCGCGAGTCTCACGGAAGAGGAGCGGCAGGTCATGAGCAAACCCGCGGCATGAGGTGAGCGATGGTCACCATCCACCTCAACGGGGAGAGGCTGGAAGTCGGTGACGGGAGCACCATAAAAACCGTGCTCCCACCCATACCTCCGGGATGCTGCGTTGCGGTGATCCTTCCCGCAACAAAGGAGCAGGAAACGACCAACAGCCTCGCGATCCGGTCCAGCGCCGGTGACGTGACGATCGAGGCTACGGGGGAAGACTCTGCATTCCTCCTTGCAGGAGAACTGACGGACCGCCTCTCCCTCCACTGGCATGACCGGTACGCGGCCGCATTCGGCCCGTTTCCTTCAGCAATCCATCCTCTCCGCAAACCCAGCGTGTACGAGCGCGGGGATGTGATCCTCGGGTGCGGGGGATACGATCCGGCCCGCTCCTACCTGGTCTTTTCCAAGACAAGGCATTCCGCTGACCACGGGGCCGACAGCAGCGGCGGTGTGATCGGGAGGGTCGTGAGCGGGCGGGCAATCCTCGACCGCTGGTCAACCGGTGACCGGATCACAAAGATCGAACCGGTGATCAGCTGGGCGGATACGAGCCGCTCGTTCACGACCACGGACTTTGACTTACCCCTCGAAGAGGGAATGCAGGTCGCAACAAGGGTCGAGGTCGTGGCACAGGGCTACAGTCCGGACCGCATCACTACGGAGGCGGCAGGGAGTGTTGAACACCTGCTCTTTGCCTTTGAAAACAAAAGATTTACGGTCAGCCGCGCCACCAGCACCCATATTCTCGATGCACGCTACGCGGGTGCCGAGGTGCCGGCCGAAAACCGGCATCCCCGCCGTGAAGGGACGGTCACGGTCCGCAGCGCGGGACTGTCGAGCGGCGGGGTCTACCTCTATCGCGCTGATGTCCAGAGCAGCCTTGCCCACAGTGTGGTCGGCCAGGTGGTACACGGGATCGAGCTCGTCCGGCTTGCCCGGGAGGGGGACATCATTACCATCATGGTCCGGCCCGAACGGATCGACCTTCTGGGGCTCCCGCTCGGACAGGCCCAGCAGGTTGCACAGGTGCGCGGGTTTGCGCTGCAGGCGGACAATACGGAGGGATCGCGGATCGTCGTATCCCAGGAGCCCTCAACCACACTCGATGTGCTTGCCGAGAAGGCGGCCACCATCACCACCGCCCCGGAGTCAAAGGTGGTTGATATCGTTCTTGATGATCACGCCGCCCCGCTGAGCTGTGCAATATTCCGCCGCCTGACCGGGCTTGCCGTCCATCATGCCGGCATGATCCCGCTCTTTTTCACGTTCGATGATGTGTTCCTGTTCAAACCAGCCATACCCACCGGGGTGAATATCATGCCTGAGAACGTACCGGCAACCGAAGTCCCCGCCGCATCCATTGCGATCACGAACGATTCCCGGAAGGGATCGGGAATGGTCGGTGTGCGCCTCTCAAAAAACCGTGAATTCGGCCCGACATCGGAACCATTTGAGGGGACCAATATCATCGGGCGGGTGCTCGATACCGGCAAGCTGAAGAATTTCCGTGAGAAGGAGCAGGTGTATATCAGGGAGGTGGCGCCGTGACCGAGTACGTCCCGCAGTATCCGGGAACCGTGACCAAATATATTGTCGTCGAATCACCCACGCTGACACCCGCTGAGCTCGCGATCCATGCCTACGAGATCTCGCAGGGCGTGATGATCAAGGAGACCTGTTTCGGGCTTGCGATCAACGGGGAAGAAGCGGAGGTGGAGCGCCTGATCGAAAAACTGCGGGCCGTTGACCCGGACCATATCTTTATCAAAGACCGCGGGTTTGTGCCCGGGGACCCCCGCCGCTGCCGCTCCAGCCTCGGCGGTGCCCGGCCGGGCTTCCACGGGATCGAGTTTGAGACGACGGTGCTTCCTTTCGTGTCGCACGGCCTTGCAGAACTCCGGACCCGCGATGCCGGCAGCATCCCTGCCCCGCAGGACATAACGGAGAAGAAAAAACTGGACGTGTATTCCCTCAAAAAGCTGATCGAAGCACTGGAGCCCTGAAATGGCAAACGTATTCATCTATCCCGCGACGAGCCTGATCCTGTCAGACCTTGTTGCCCGGTACGGGCACACCCCGATGGGTTCTGCGGTCGCCATCCGCGAGCGCATCCAGACCGCAGGCCTTGAATCTGTACCCCTTCAGATCACCCCCGAGGAGCCCAAAAAAGGGCTGCGGTGGGCCGCCGTCGAGGTTCCCAGCGGTGTGCGGGGCAGGATGGCACTCTACGGCCCGATGATCGATTCGTGCGATGCCGCGATCATCATCAACGATGCCGACCTTGCCTTCGGGTGCATGGGCTGCGCACGCACCAACGAGCTGATCAAATATCTCATCAGGGAAAAAAAGGTCCCGCGCCTCGACCTGAACTACCCGAAGTCTGAGGAGGAGGGCGTGCGGTTCGTGGCGGCGATCAAACGCTTCCTTGTGGAACTGGGAGGAACGGCATGACCGCACCGGTGCGGATCGCCCAGCTCTCCTGCGGCCCGGAATACAGCGGGGTGCAGCAGGAGATCAACGAGGCGGCAAAGGCCGTGAACGGGGAGATCTTCTTCCCCGACATTGCGTTGAAAGACATCATACGGGACTTTGACGCGTTCGGGCTCGATGTGCGCAGCCCCGACCTCAAGCTCGCGATTGCCCGGGCAAAGGCGCTTGTCGACGGGCGCATCGATGCGGATGCGGTCTTCATTGCCACCTGCTTCCGGTGCGCCGAGGCGGCCATCGTGAGAAACGAACTGCGCCATTATATCCACAACAATTCGAAACTCCCGGTCGTCAGTTACTCGTTCACCGAGCGGACAACGGCAGGGACGCTCCTGACCCGGATGGAGGCCCTGACCACGATTGCCCGCCGGCGGGCGCTGCTTGCCCGCGAGACCCAGGAAGGCCTCACGCTGGGTGTTGATTCCGGCTCGTCGACCACCAAGGCGATCGTCATGAAGGATAACCGGATTGTCGGCACCGGGTGGCAGCCCACCATTGAGGTCGTGAAGAGCGCACAGGACGTGATCGGACACGCGCTTGCGGAAGCGGGTGTCGGGCGGGACGAGATTGAGGCGGTCGGCACGACGGGATACGGGAGGTTCCTTGTGGGAAAGGAGATCCGGGCGGACCTGATCCAGGAAGAACTGACCGTCAATTCGAAGGGTGCGGTCTACCTTGCCGACCGGCAGCATGGCCCGGCAACGGTGATCGACATTGGCGGCATGGACAACAAGGCAATCACCGTGCAGGACGGCATCCCCGGCACGTTCACGATGGGGGGCATCTGCGCCGGCGCGAGCGGGCGGTTCCTGGAGATGACCGCAAAGCGCCTCGGGGCGGACATCACGGAACTGGGGCCGCTTGCCATGAAGGGCTTTGCAAAACACGTCCCGATGAACAGCTACTGCATCGTGTTTGGCACCCAGAGCCTGGTGAACGCCCTTGCCGCAGGGAGCTCCCGCGAGGACGTTGCCGCTGCCGCCTGCCATAGTGTTGCCGAACAGGTATTCGAGCAGCAGCTCCAGGAAGTGGACATAAAAGAACCAGTCCTGATGGTCGGCGGCACATCGCTGATCGAGGGCCTTGTCTACGCCATGGGGGAACTGCTCCAGGTCAGGATCATGGTGCCGAAGCACTCGCAGTACATTGGCGCCGTCGGTTCGGCACTGCTGGCAAGCGGCTTTATCAGGGACGATTAGATGTACGCGGTTGAGTACTTCGAGGTGGAGTGCCCGGAGCCGCTGGGCGGGGAGTACTACAAGCAGATCGCAAACGATGTTCTCCTCGACCACAACCTCCTGCGGGTAGTCCACAAGCTCCACATCTATGTCGACCCCGGCGTCCCGATCTTTGTCGCGGTCGGCGTCCTCCACAAGATCACCACCCTGGTCCGGGTGCGGGACTTTGCCGCGGTGAACCCGCTGGCGGGCAAGATCACGCTCGCCCTTGCCAGTGAGACGTACCTTGCCCCGATGCTGCGGATTTTTTTAGAAAGGTTCGGGCAGGACCATGTCGAACAGTCAGACCGGTTCACGGTCATCCTGCGGGATGTGACCGTTGATCCCCGGGAGGTCGAGGACATCGTGGTCGCCGATCCCAGCGAGTCGGTCTATAAAGACCTGATCTACGCGTTAAAATGCATCGCCCCGGAGGGGTTCCGGATCCGGCGCGAACGGTATTCAAAGGAACAAGGGAAATTCTCCTTTGTGGCAAGCGAGGACACGCTTGCCGCGGACGTGGATGCGCTGGTCATGACGAAGTTTGCGAAAATGGGGGAGGAGATGCCATGATCCTTGTCCCCATTACCTACCGGGGCGGCATATACCGGCACAACGAGATTGTTGACCTCATCGAGGATATCGGGGGATACATCGTCCAGAAACAGGTGATCGCATCGGAAGTCGTCCTCCTGTGCTTTGTGCCACAGGAGGATGTGGAACTCCTCCGCGCCGCCGCAAAACCTCTCGGGGCCGAGGTGATTGACTCGCCGCTGGTGGGTACCGAGATCGCCGTGGTCATCCCGAGCCTTGAGATCCACCATCTCCCGCACCCCGCCTGCGACGTTGCGGAGTACCTGCGCCGGCTCGGGGCAAAGAGCAACATGGTCGGGCTTGCACGGGGCCCGGGGAAACGCATCGCGGCGCTGAATGATGAGGAGCGTGACGTGATCAACGAGCATGACGTCGCGGTGTACGTGCTGGGCAATTTCGAGAAATGCATCGAGTACAAGATGCCGGTCCTGCGCCGGGGGATTGACGTGCCGATCGTGCTCTGCGGCGGGCCTGATAAAGAGGCCCTCCAGCGGATCACCGACCCCCCACTGGATGGTTATGTCGGCAATGTGGGCAGGTTCATGCACCGGACCAAGGAGTCTGACGAACTGGCCAAGCTGGACGAGATCATTCTGGAAATCACCCGGGTCCTTGAGAAGAAGCGTATCAGTATCGCAAAGGACCCGCTCTCGGTCTCCCCGGCACGGCTGATGGACCTGATGAAAGAGCAGGTGCCCGAGATCCTTGACGTGACCTCCCCCACCCCGCTCACCGTCCAGATGGACGGGCTGCGGGTGAAACTCCCCTACGATACGTTCGCAGGAAAGATCCGTGCCATCGAGATCGAGGACGGGATCAAAGTCGGGGACGTGTCCGAACTGACCCCGTCACGGATGCGGGATTACATCCTGCTGCGGATCCGCCCGTTCTCCGAGACCAACGTGGTGGTCTGATGGTGGTGGTATGATGGCAAAGACAACGAAGCAGGAATTCGAAGAGAAGCTCGCAACGATCGTCGAGCGGGGCGCAGACGCCACTGCCGACGAATGGATGAAGGTCATCGAGGAGGATTACGGGCGGGTGCCCCTGATCTTCAAGCGGATGGGAGAGCGCCCGGAAGTCCTTATCTCCCACCTGCTCTACAAGGGGACCGTCGCACAGACAAGCCCGCTCGACCCCAAGTACGTGGAGCTGATCAGCATGGCCGTCGGTGCAGCGCTCAAGTGCCCGCACTGCACCGGCTACCACATGCAGGCCGCGACCCGGATGGGGGCGACACGGGAGGAGATCCTCGAGGTGATCCTGATCGCCGGGCTCATCTCCAACTCGTCGGTGCTCGCAAACGCGTACCGCATCATCGACGAGAAACTGGAGAAGTGCATCCCCTGCGA
>CAZVFG010000039.1:0-12888 GCA_964626125.1 uncultured Methanoregula sp. | reverse complement strand
TCTTTTAACGATCAGATATTTTTTCCCGGACTGCTCGTGTGCAGGAAGAAAGATTAATAATGCCCCATCTCAAATTGAGGGCTATCGGGGATGAGGAATGGGAGAGCCGGAAGCAGAGCATCCAGACAAACGGGAGCAGGAAAACGAGCGCAAGAGACAGCTGGTGAACGCATATATCGGATTATTACAAAGTGAAAATCTTGATTCCCGCTGGAAAGCTGCCGAGGCACTCGGTAATCATGGCGATGAATCCGCGGTAGAACCACTCATTGCCGCCCTGAATGACCCTTTTGTCGACGTCCAGTGGCTCGCTGCAAAATCACTCGGAAAGATTGGTGACAAAAGGGCGGTTCTGCCCCTGATCCCCCTGCTAAAAAACCAGAGCAAGTGGGTACGGATCGGCGTTGCATGGGCGCTGGGAAAACTGGGAGACATCCGTGCCGTTGAACCGCTGATCGAAACGCTGAATGATCCAAAAGCCCCGGTCAGGAAGGACGCTGCGTGGGCGCTGGGAAAAATCGGTGATGACCGGGCCGTCACCCCGCTCAATGCCCTACTGCAGGATACGGATGACGATGTCAGGAATGCCGCAAAGGCTGCGCTCGAAACATTACAAAAGAAAAAGACCGTCCCCACTCCGTAACCAAATAAAAGATTATATTTTCGTCACTTCAATGTCAACGTGGACTTCATCGTGCCTTGAACTCGTCCAGCCGGCCTGGTCACTGGCAAAGCGCGGGTCGATGATGATAAAATAACTGCTTTTGTCTTCGATTTTGAAGGTCCAATCTTTTCGCATCACATTGCTCTGGGAAAAAACCGGCACAACCGGGCTGTAATCCCACTGGTCTTTTTTTAAGACCGCGTTCCATTCAGGCTCGACCGAGGGGAATTTTATTTCATCATCCTTGTCAACCACCAGCACGTTCACCGGTTTATCGGAATTAACCGAGATCCGGAATGTGTCGTTGGGGTAGAGGTACTGGTAGCCGTAGTCCTCAAAAGCATACTTCTGGTATATCGTCTGGTACCCGGACATCAGGACGATCCTATCATTGAGAACCGTCTTTTGTGCCGGCGGGGAGGATACCGTGGTACCGGCCGTCCCCGGAGGCGTCACCGTCGCCATTGGCTTGGATTCCGGATACCGGACGTTACCGCTGGTGCCTGGGGGATGACTCCACTATATCCAATCAGGAATATAAAACTGAAAAGAGCGCCGAAAAAAAGGATCTCAAAAAAATTTTTTCATACGCGTAATCTTGCATGGTGAGGGTAAAAGATTTTTCACATGCAGGAAACATCATGCGCCGGTCTGGTGTTCACCCTGCCCATGCACATTTTTTTCAATCAGGGAAGCGGTGAAATATCGGATGCCGCCTGCACGACAACCTCTTTGTTTCCCCCGTACGTCTGGACAACGCCCACCAGGGAAACAGTATCCCCGTTGCGCAACACCAGGTTTTGTGCAACCGGGCCGGGAATAAAGACAGATGTATTGTTGACCTGCATGAGAATGTGGTCTCCGGTTCTTGTCAGGCGGAGGTGGTCGACGGTCCCGGCGAGCAACACAAGCTCCCCATCCTCAGACGCACCGGTAAACGGAACAGAAAACGGGCGCTTTCCAATGTTTTCAAGGATCAGGTGCGAAGCGACCACAGCGATTGCTACGCCGATCAAGAGAAGGAGAGCCAGCCGCTCCTGACGCAAAAACATGAATAGCAATTCATGGTGGAAGTATAAATCAGCGATAGGTTGATATGTTAACACCGTTAACATTATCATCATGCATACATCCAGCCTCCCACCGTCATCCAAGACGGTACTCCAGATCCTGGATAACGGCGGCGCGATGACGCACAAGGATCTGGTCGCAAAGAGCAAACTTGCACCCCGCACGGTGCGGTATGCCCTGAAAAAATTAAAAGAACGGCAGATGATCATCGAGAAATTCAACTTCCGTGATGCGCGACAGATCATCTACCAGAACAGGCCCCGGCAGACAAGCGAGACTCCTAGTGCCTTTGCATGAATCGCGAACCCTGTCTGCTCATCCACTGCGACGTGCTGGTGCGAAAGATACTCCCGAGCATGCGTGCCGAGATGGTTTCCCGTCTTGTAAGCGAGCGGGGACTTTCCCAGAGTGAGGCGGCACGGAAGCTGGGGGTCACACGCGCAGCAATTTCACAGTATGTCAGCGGGAAACGGGGGATCAGCGAAGTCCGGTTTTCTACCGAGATCAGCGCCATCATCGACCGGTGGGCGCTTGCGGTTGACACTGGCGAAAGTGACATCACTCTTTGCGACTTCTGTAAATGCGCAAAGAAGAAGCTTGACGGGATTTAATGCTCTTTTGACGTTTTCATGTGGAGGACGACAATTTCATCGTTCACCAGGACCTTATCCTCTCTGCCGTCTCCACGTGTAGATGATAACGAGGCAAAGAATAACGGCGATTAATCCGGCGATCTTGAGATAATCCAGTTTTTGTGAATTTTTAAGTCTGATTGGCTGCCAGTCATCCTCGAATACGTCCTTGAAATACCGGGCGACAGCCGGATGTTCGATGATCACACCTGCCTCGCGGTTAAAATTCGGTGAATTGGTGTTCCAGTTGATGCTGGAAACAAGAACGCTCCGGTTATCCACAATGACCCCTTTATTGTGGATCTTTTCCAGGTTGTTTGATTCGATATCGGCACACTGCCCTTCCAGCGGGAGCCCTTCGGCGACGGCAATCCGGTTGATGAGTGCAGCCATCTCATCGTTATCCCTGGTATCCTCGATATTATACCAGTAGGAATCGAGCAGGACTCTCACGTTGACCCCGCGTCGTGATGCGTTGATGGCGGCGCCAAGGTACGGGTTAAGAGCGGTGGCAGATTCGTTCGTGATATAAGCCTGCTCAATATCGATCGTCTCCTGCGCATTGTTCAGGAGATCCTGGATCAGGTAACTCGTATCAGGGGAAATCACCGGAGTTACCGTGGCACCAAAAAACCGTTGCGGTGAGAATTCAATCGCGTAGGGAACGCCGGACGGGGATTCAGGGCTGCCTGGGGTCCCCTGGATCGGAACTGAGTTTATTCCCCGGAAATCAGACAGAAAAACATCTTCAAAATACGCTGAGAGCCCGGTATTCTCGATATAGACACCCCAGCCGCGGTTCCCTTTTATGCCATGTGCCGGAAACCCGCTTTTCCCGAAATTTTCACTCGTGACCAGGACTGCCCGCCCGTCAACCGCTACGTATTTCGCATGGTCGAACCGGTAGGGTGCTTTCTGTTCGCCCATAGTTGCCATATGGTAGACGGGAATCCCGCTCTGGTTCACCGTCCAGATCAGGCCCTTCTCTTCCTGGCTTATGCCACCGACCGGGCCTCCTTCAAGAAGAATCTGAACATCAACACCCCGCCGGTGGGCATCGATCAGTGGTTCGGAAAGTGCAGGGCTTGTGAACTCATAGGCATTGAGATGAATGGTCCGGTTTGCTGAGGCGATTGCCTGGAGAAACACTTCATGGGAACTGTCCGGAGAGACAAAGGTGGTCACCGTCACATTTTCATACGTGTGCGGGGAAAACCTCGACTGCCCGATGAACAGCGGGCGCCGGTCCCACAACCCGGCTTCAAAATAATGGACCTGCCCCTCGCGTGGCTTTACCTCCTCCGGCCACGATACCACCTGGACCAGCACGCTGTTGTCATAGAGCATCAGGCTGTCGCGGGCGTTTGCCATCCTGAGTTTATCGCCGGATACGACATCGGGCACACGAGGGGAGCTGTCGTACCATTCATAGTCAGGGAGCCGCCCGTGTGTCGTTTCAAAAGCACCCGCGTTCCGTGCGATGGTGAGCGTGCCGTTGATGGTTGTCCCGGGGGGGAACCTGAACCCCCCTTTACCATCTGAGACCGTAATTCCGTCAAGGTATCCGTCACCCGAGATGACCAGGTACTCATCCGCATCATCCGGAAGATAAGGGTCAGGACAGAATTCAGTAATCCGGACCGCACTGCACCCGACAATACACCACAAAAGGAAAAGAGCGGTAACGGTGCGGCGCATCATGACACCGTTTATCAGTGCCTCTTTTATAATCTGGCGATATCTGTTTTTTGGATATTCCAAAGCATTGTGCCGGAAAACCCTGCACGAATCAGCTCACTGATCACAATGCGCGGGGCACATTGCGCCGGGACCAGCGAACCCAACCATTGAACGTGGAGGGTACGTTCCATCCAAAAACGGGTGAAAGGACTTAAAAAACGGATGCAATCTTTTAATGGTCATGAGTGAGATAATATAGGAACCCAGTTGTGGAGAGTATTCATGGCAAATAAAAAATGTACATCCTGCAATGCTCCGCTTGCAGAAGAGGGCGCAACTGAATTTAAATGCCCGGGGTGTGGTTTTGAGATCAGACGCTGTTACCGCTGCAGGGAGCAGAGCATCCCCTATATCTGCCAAAAATGCGGATTCAGGGGCCCGTAAAATTATGGGCACCGTTGCAGTCATCGCCCGGGTGATGCCGGAATCACCCGATGTGGACCTTGAAAAACTCAAATCCGCGCTCAAAAAGAAATTACCCGGTATCCAGGATATCAGGGAAGAACCCATCGGATTTGGTCTCAAAGCGTTAAAGCTCGCAGCGGTTGTCAACGATGCCGGTGGCGAGACTGATGCGATCGAACGGTCACTTGCTGAAGTACCCGGTGTCGAGCGGGCAGAGATTGTTGAAGTCACCCTGATGTAGGGTTACTGTTCAACATTGTCACCTTTTATAAAAACGGACTATTATTCAATTGCCAAAAGAACCTGTTTCGTAATCGCCCGGATCTTTTCGACCGATTCACGGAACGCGATAACCTCGGACTCATCGATCCTGATCGTGACGGGAAATACACCGCTGCGGTTGATCCGTGAAGGAACACCGATACAGATATCACCAATTCCGTGAACCTCGCTTTCGATATACGCTGATACGGTGAGGATCCGGTTTTCGTCACCAAGGACAGTCTTCACGAGTGACGCAATCGCCTCACCGGGCCCGTAGACCGTCGATCCCTTGTTCTTGATGATCACCTCCCCGCTGCATTTCACGGAGCTGATGAACTCCTGCACGGGAAGCTGCGAGAACGCGGGCAGGTTGGAGATCTTGATCCCCCCGATGGTTGTCGCAGACCAGAGCGGCACCAGGCTCTCGCCATGTTCACCGATGATACGGGTATGCACCTCGCTGACATGCACCTTGAAATACGATGCAATAAGTGATTTTAACCGCATGGAGTCCAGGTGCGTGCCCAGACCGAACACCTGGTTCGGCTTCATGCCGGAATATTTGAGGGCGACACAGGTCATTACATCGACAGGATTGGTTACGACAAGGATCTTTGCTTCCGGGGCGACAGCCCCAATGGTCTCTGAAAGCGGTGCAATGATTCGGGCATTGCCGAGTGCCAGATCGAGGCGATCCTGCCCGGGCGTGCGCGGAATTCCGGCAGTAATGACAAAGATATCTGAACCGGCGGCATCTTTCAGATTCGTCGTCCAGTTGATTTTGATATCGGTGCCCCTGGCCGCAAAAGAGTCAATAAAATCCTGGCAGATCCCCCTGAGCAGGGCATCACGCCCTTCCCTCCCGTAGAGCAGGATTTCGTGGACATGCGGATTAAGTGATATTGCATGCGCCGCGTAACTGCCAACATTGCCGGTCGCACCGATGATCGTCACTTTGGACATAATAATCACAATGGGGACGTGTTATCGGTCGACTGTACGTGACTGCTTTCACCAGAACATCCATCCTCCGCCCCGTTACCCCATGGGCGCCGGATGCCTGCGGTAAGTCTGCTCCCTTCCGGGCCTGAACCGGTCCCCGCAGCAACAGGTCGCCATTCCCTCCGGAATATTGATACCTGGCCATCGACCTCATGGGACGAGGTTTCACAGTCAGAACGCACAGGCTCCCGCAGGCCGTTGCAGCCTTCGTCAAACTTCGCCCCCCGCGTACCGACGGTTTCAGGTTACAGGTGACGCCGAACCACCCGGGCTAGTCCCCATATACTTTTGCATACCACGGGAAAAAAGGCTTCGTACCTGAAAAATCACCTCACCCGTTTTGTCATCCCCCGGCACGACCGTTGTCAACAAAGAACGATCGCTTCAGGGAATGAACACGTCCCCGCCGACCCTTGCCTGCCACTCGGTGCGGATCAGTTCAAGTGCTCTGACATCTTTTTTATCAAAAATGTCGATCGCAGTGACGGGAGCACCGGCAGGCAGTACGCGGTACAGCAACCGGAAATCCCCCTGGTAGACCTCAACAACCTGGTCCCCCTCGGACTCCGCAATTTTGAGGGGTTCCTTTGCGACCGGGTGTTTCTGCATATCTTCGTATTGTTCAAAGATTTTAATTTTTTTGAGTTTCAGGTAGTCCCTGTTTATCTCAAGGTTAAACGCCGACCAGAACGAAGAAGCGTACCACGCGTCATTCATGACGACAAGGGGAACCCCCATGCATGCTGCGGCAAGACCGAGCGTGCCCACACCACAACAGGCATCGACAAAGTACGGCACCGGGGGTTTGCCCACATGCTGTTCAACAGACTGGATCTTCGGGTAGCCCCCCCGGGGAAATTCGATATGGATCAGGGACTGTTGTTTGTACATTACTAAAGGACCGGTCAGGAGGGGAAACACATCTGCCCTGACATCACAGCCTGCGAGGAGATCGTAAACCCTGGGAACGGAATTGAGATCAGGGTCCGGTATGCCCGGGGTAAAATTATCTGATTTCACGACACCGCGCAGTTCGGGTACCTCCCGTATCAGGATATCCGCGCTCTTTTTTGTGACGCGTGGAGAGAGCAGAACAAGGGATTTTTCCGTAAGGAACGGGGGGCGGTCCATCGCAAAGCCCGGGTGGACAAGGGGGGACCCGACGGCAGCCAGCGGGTCGGTCTTTAAAAGGTCCCCCTGTTCTGTCATGATGACCCACATGTGGGCAAAGACCTCATCGATGAACCGTTTTCCGCAGGAGCAGGGAAGCCCGTACGTGAGATCCGGGAGGGGGGCCCGTTTGTCAAGAAACCGGGCGCTGCAGTCATCACAGGGAAGAAAGATCGTCGGCAGGGTGGCAAGGATGTCCTTTGCCGACCTGACACAGTCCAACCCGCACACGGGGCACTTCATCATTGTGGATGTTGTCGCTTGTCATTGAAAAGGTTGCGAAACGGAATTAAAAAGTGTACTCTGGATAATTCCCACATCACGTACCCGATAAGGGATCAGACAACTCCAAAACGGTTTTCCCCTCATATCACAAAGGGGGCGCCACAGCGGCGGGGAATCAATCGTCGCATCAGCGGGGATTGATTGGAGAAGAATTCATCAGAATTCTTCGATTTCCGAAGAACTGAGCGGAGCGATATTTGAAGAGAAGAAGAATTCATCAGAATTCTTCGATTGCACTGGCCGATGCAAACACTGCATGGAGCATTATACAGGATTTTTACGGAATTAAAAAACTGTGTAAAAACAAGAATGGGCCCGATGCGATTCGAACGCATGACCGCCCGGTTATGAGCCGGGCGCTCTGACCAGACTAAGCTACGGGCCCGGAAAGAGGAGAGCGCCGCCAACAGGACTCGAACCTGTGACATGCTGGTTAACAGCCAGCCACTCTACCAACTGAGTTATGGCGGCAGTCTTGCTGTGCCTTATATGATTCTTTTTGGTGCTTTTTAAAGGTAGCTATGGGCTGATGACGGCACAGACCGAATACCGGGCAGGACCGCGTTTTATTATGATATCTTATGAGTCTGTTTTTTCATCTGCTTTAACAGAAGGATGAGATCGTCAAGATCGTCATCGAGGTGAATGAACAGCTCCGCTGCCTGCGGTGTGGCCACGGCACCATCCGGGGACGCACGGATGTAACCCATCTGCTCCAGCACATGCAGCGAATAGCGGATGCGGTGGGAGGGGAGGGCAAGCAGCTCGGAAAGTTTCAGGATCCCGATCGGCTGGTGTTCGACCACAGCGCGTGCCACGTCAATGTGCCGGCTTAAGAGTTCGATCTCATCTTTCATTTTTTTAAGCATGCAGGTGACGGTCCCCGGTTATGGTGGTTTTTTGTTATCTTTTTCCTTGTCCGCGTGTTCGTAAAGCCATGCCCGGGTCTCCCGGTACTTTTTCGAAAAGTTCATCGAGAAATATGCCACCAGCACAATCATCCCCATTACCAGGGGAATACGGTACGGATCCGGGGCGATGAACAATGCCATTACGGTCAGCGCAGCCAGCAGGATGACGGCATTGAGCTGGATCGCCACCAGGTAGAATTTCAATCGCAACTGCTCTTTTGTCTCCGCGTCCATTACTCATACGTCATCTCCATGATAAAAGTACTTGACGTTTCAGGGCTCATATGAGATACAATGGATGCACTGGACCATGCGATTGATGCGAGCGGTTCCGATGCCTACGTGGTATACGCGGCATCTGACGATGCTGATATGAAGTATCTTTCAGGTTTTTCCACCAGCGACCCCTTCATCTATATCAGAAAATCACACCAACGCGGCATGATCATCGTTTCCCAGATGGAACATGCGCGTGCCGTTCGTGAATCCCCGGCAGCGGTGATGACCCGGGCACAGGCCGGGCTTGTTGAGATCCTGAAGCGTGAGAAAGACCACTGGAGAGCAACGGCAGCGATGATCACCGGCCAGGTACAGGGAAAAATCCTCGTGCCGCCCCGGTTCCCGCTCGCGCTCGCCCGTGCCCTGCAGGAATCTGTTGATGTTATTGTGGACCAGAATTGCCTTGAATCGATGCGTGCGGTCAAGACCCGTGCGCAGATTGCTGCCATAAAAAGTGTGCAGGAGGTTTGCGAATCAGCAATCGGTCTTGGGATATCGCTCATCAGGAGATCAACAGAGAAGAAAGGCATTCTTTTTGCCGGCGGAAAACCCCTTACGTCTGAAAGGGTACGGGCCGCGATGCACAGCCACCTCAATGATCACGGTTGCACCGCAAAAGATTCCATCGTGTCCTGCGGAGAGGATACGGCAATTCCCCACTGCCTGGGGAGCGGGGCACTGAAGGCACGGGAACCCATTGTCCTCGATATGTTTCCACAGGACGGACGGTCGGGCTATTTTTCCGATATGACGCGGACGGTCTCAAAGGGAAAACCCGGTGCAGAAGTTCTGGATATGTATGCCGCGGTGTGCGATGCGCAGGCGCTGGCAATCAGCCGCGTCCGTGCAGGAGTATCGGGAGCCGATATTCACCAGGCGGTTGTCGATTTTTTCAGGGAGCGGGGGTACGACAATACAACAACAGGGTTTGTGCACAACTTAGGGCACGGGATTGGTCTCCAGGTGCATGAACTGCCGTTGCTTGGTCCTTCCGGGAAAGATCTGGTCGCCGGCAATGTCATCACCATTGAACCCGGTCTGTACTGTCCGGGCATCGGGGGAGTGAGACTGGAAGACATCGGTGCAGTTACCAGAAAAGGATTCAGGAGGTTCACGAAATTCCCGACAGATCTGGTGCTATAATGGACGATGCTTTCATTGAGAAATACCGTGAATCGGGGCGGATTGCGGCAAAGATCCTGGATGAAGGCGCAAAGAAGATACGGGTCGATGCGTCATACCTCGAAGTCGTTGAATCGATCGAAACGCGGGTTGTGGAGGAGGGTGCCGGACTTGCGTTCCCGCTCAACCTCTCGTTAAATGAAGATGCCGCCCATGACACCGCTTCGACCGCTGATGAGCGCCTGTTCCGGAAAGGCGATGTGGCAAAACTTGACCTCGGTGTCCATGTGGATGGCTATATTGCCGATACCGCAACCACGGTCGACCTCGGCACCAATCCGCTCCTGCTCGAAGCCTCGCACCAGGCACTCGAACACGCGATCAAAACGGTCCGTCCCGGGGTTTCTGCCGGAGAGGTAGGTGCTGCAATCCAGCATGAGATCGAGAGCCGGGGATACCGCCCGGTGGCAAACCTGACCGGGCACGGCCTCGACCGGTTCGTCATCCACCGCCCGCCCACCATCCCCAATGTCGGGATTGCCGGGGGGATTGTCCTTGAGGAGGGCATGGTCTTTGCGATCGAGCCCTTCGCGACCACGGGCAGCGGGCGGGTCGGGGAAAAAACACGCAAGGAGATCTACCAGCAGATCTCCGGTAAACCGGTGCGCACCCCGTCAGCACGGCTGATCATGGAGCATATCCGGGACCGGCGCGGTCTCCCGTTTGCCCGCCGCTGGCTGCCTGACAAAAAGACCGATATTGCCCTTGCGAATCTTGTCCGGTCCCAGCATCTCCATGTCTATCCGGTCCTTGCCGACATCCCGGGTTCACTGGTCTCCCAGCACGAGCATACGCTGATTGTTACCAAAGACGGGTGTATTGTCACCACACGGTGAGATAACCTTATGCCGTTTTGGGGAGTATAGTTATAGTTACAACCATGCCCGGCGATACTGACACCCTGAATGTGATGGAGGTCGTTCTGACCGCCGAGATCTTCAACCGGCACCCGGAGCTCGACATCAACGACCTGACCCCTGCGTGCCGGGAAATTTTTTCCTCCGTGAGTGCGCCGGGTATCAAGCGTCCGGTCTCGGTGAGTGCGGGTATGCTGAAGCGCTCACTGGGAATCGCTGATGCCCACAAGACACTGGACGGCAACCCGTTTGTCTCCTACGAGGAGTTCGGGCAGCGGTTAAAACTCACAACACTGGAACCGGCAGCCCAGTGGTTCCTCAGGCAGGGGGGCAAACCGTTCATCGAAAAGAACCCTGCGCTCGCGTTCTATTTCGAGCGCTCCGGTTCAGGGGGCACATCGTACGAAGCAGTGAAAGCAAACAACCCCCCGTTCGAAGATACCAAGGCGTACCTCGACACGAAGATCTCAAAGCTGATTGCAGAGGATGAGAAACTGAGAAACGCACTCGACCTTGTGATTGTCAGTGCACCTGACGAGGTGGAGCAGCAGATGGAAGATCTCGTCATTACGCCGGACCAGGCCTACATTATCGAGAAGATACAGCACGCAATTGATCACAGGGACGTTTTACTCCGGCACCGCATCCATGAAGTTGGTAAACTCCTCTTTGTCGGACCCCCCGGGACGGGGAAGACATCACTCGCCCTTGCGATGTCCCGTGCCATGCACATGCCGGTGCTCGAGGTCCGGATCTCCATGATCACCTCCCAGTACCTTGGTGAAACCTCGAAAAACATCGACCGGATCTTCGAGCTGGCGAAAAAGATCTCCCCGTCCATCCTGTTTATCGACGAATTCGACTTTGTGGCAAAGAGCCGTGTCACCGATGACCATGGCGCAATGAAACGTGCGGTGAACTCGCTTCTGAAGAATATTGACCGGGTCAGTCTCGTCAAAGATGGTGTCCTCCTCATCGCTGCCACCAACCACCCCCAGCTGCTTGACGAAGCCGCGTGGCGCAGGTTTGACGAAGTGGTGGAGTTCTCCCTCCCCGAAAAAGGGATGCGGGAAGAGATCCTCAAAAAAGTCACTGCCTCGATCGACTCAAGCTGCGATTACCGGCAGCTGGCGGCGGAGACCGAAGGGTTCTCCGGTGCTGACCTGCGGCTGATGATAAAAGAGGCGCTGCTCTCCGCGCTGATGGACCGCCGCGAGGCGATCGACCGCAGCGATATCGAAAAGGGCATCCTGATGGTGAAAAACCGGGACGCGATCCGGCGCATGAACTGGTTGTAGCATGAAGATTACCCTCCTTGGCACCGGTGACGCGGTCGGCACCCCCAAGGTCGGGTGCTCGTGCCCCCAGTGCACCCGCGCCACAACGACCGGCACCATGCGGTTGCGGACCTCGCTTCTGGTAGAAAACAACAACAGGCACATCCTGATCGATTCCACCCCGGACCTCCGGCAGCAGCTCCTCCTGAACGGTTCGCCAGCCATCGATGCTGTCATCTGGACCCACGGGCACTACGACCACTTCATCGGGTACGGGGAATTTTACCGGGTGCAGGACCTGCCGCCGGTCTACGCGGCACCGCCGGTGCTCTCCTACTGTGGGGAGATCTTCCGGTTCCTTTCGTTTAAAAAACATGCGGTGAAGCCCTACGAGCCTTTCAACCTGTTCGGGTGCTCCATCACCCCGTTCCTTGTCAGGCATCCCCCCGCGTACACCTGCGGGATGCTGATCGAGTGCAACGGGGCGAGGATCGCCTTCACGTCTGACACGAACGCGGATATCCCGCAAAAGAGCCTTGACCTGCTGTGCGATCTTGACCTCCTGCTCATTGATGCACTTGTGCCCTCAGACATCAGGATCCACAAGCACATGAACTATTTGGACGCCTGCACGCTCGCACAGAACCTGAAGCCGGCCGACTTCCGCTGCGTGCACACAAGCCACCTCGTCTCGTGGGACCTCCCCCGCATCGGCATGGACGGCGAGACATTCACATTCTGAATACTTCAGTTCTGAAAAATTCAGTTCTGAAAAATTCCTGGGGAATAGACCACCTGCCGCTGCCTGCGTGTTCCTGATCCACCCATACATTAATAGTTTTCAGCTCCCCAAACATAGGTGCATGATCGTAAAAGTACTCGAGCTGGAAAAGAACAAGGCACGGCTCGTTCTCCAGGGGGAGGGGCACACCTTCATGAACGCCCTCACCGATGAGATCCTCCGCGACCCTTCTGTTGATGTTGCCACGTATATCATCGAATTCCAGTTCTCGGATCCCGAACTCCTCGTCACAACAAAAGGCAAAAAAGATCCCATCGTGGTCATCCGGGACGCCTGCAAACGGCTGTCCAAAAACTGCGATAAACTGAACAAGGAACTGGGCAAATAACCGGTCTTTTCGGTTCCTT
>CAZVFG010000038.1:0-13128 GCA_964626125.1 uncultured Methanoregula sp. | reverse complement strand
TCATACCAGTAGTTGGGGCAAATCCAGAGCGGTGGATGTAAACTGCAGAACCATATGAAGCCGGCTGCAATCCTTTCATACCAGTAGTTGGGGCAAATCCAGAGCGGTGGATGTAAATGGAACCAGCCAGCCCTTATTCCTACGATGAATATCACACCGGCCCCCAGCATTGTTATGCCCACATCCAGTATATTGGGGAGCGTGAAAAACATGGCTGCATCATACCCGTACTTCGCGAGATATTCCACACTGTATGCAGAATACGTATAAACGCCCATAGCCGGAACTATGAACATTTGCATCATCAGGTCAGGTCTGATACCTATCAGTATGATCACAGCTGCTACAGCGAGCATCGCAACCTGCATTGACCGTGGAACCGGTAAAACGTCTTTATATTTCTCTGATCTTTTGCCAAGGAATGTAAATATGAACATCTTCAGAGTCGAAGCGATCGTGCCGGCAGCCACTATTTTGAATATGATTGTCCCAAGGAACAGCAGGATGTCACCATGAAGTTCATATGCCTCCACTATCGAATGATGCAACAGAACCTTGCTCGCATATCCATTGAATCCTGGTATGCCTGATATGCCCATGACCGCAATGAAACAGCACATTGCAGTGATCGGCATGTTCCTCCACAATCCGCCCAGCTTATACATGTTCAGTTCATGCGTTCTGTAATAGACTGCGCCTATTGTCAGGAACAGCAATGCTTTGAACAGTGCATGGTTGACGATATGGTACAGACCACCAGCAAATCCCATTGCCCCTTCGGAGCCAAGATAGGCTGCACATCCAATACCCATCACAATATACCCCATCTGGCTGACACTGTGATATGCCAGCATTCGTTTCGAGTTTTCCTGTACCAACGCCAGGCACACGCCGGCGAACATCGTGATGATGCCGATCCATATGACTCCGTATCCGATGGCCTGAGTGGTACTCCAGAGCGCTGGAACCTGCTCAGTCGCATATATCACCACCGCCTTCGCAGGTGTGAACATCATGCCAACCGTCCTGAGCATACCATATGCGCCCGCCTTGATCATCAGACCTGAAAGCAATGCACTTGCAGGACAGGGAGCCACAGGATGGGCTTCCGGCAACCACACGTGTAAAGGCACTATACCCGCCTTCACACCGAAGCCTGCAATCATGAGCAATGCGATCAGATATTTCAGCCACCCAAGGCCGGCCATCTTCTGCATCAGCGGGGAAATCGTCAGTGTTCCGGTAAAGTGATATATCAGCAGGATGCCCATGAGCAGAGACAGTCCACCGATGATGCTCATATACAGGTACTTCCTGCCCGCCCTCATCGCCTCGGGCGTCTCCTCGTGTATGATCAATATATATGATGTGAGCAGCATTGCCTCGAGGAATATGAATAAACTCAACAAATCACCTGTCAGAAGAACGCCCATGTTGGCACTCAGGGTGAGCAGCAGAAACGTGTAAAATCTATTCTTCGCGTGCTCATGGCTCATGTAGCCCGATCCCACCGAATAGAGCATGGCTATAAACCAGAGGAAAGAAGTGATGACGGCTATCAACAAGCTGGTGCCATCAACATAGAAATTTAATCCATAAAGGAAGCATGGGATGGTATATTCGATTGTACTGGCGGACACAATCGGATACATTGAAATGACTAACCCAAACGTCATGAGGGTTATTGCCAGTACCAGAACATCCCTGACCTTCTCGGATTTTCTGCCGGCAATATATACAGGAAGTGCCCCTGCCAGGGGAAACAGTACGGCCAACACCGGGATAATCGATGTTACGACGGTTGTTACCTCAACAACTTCCGCTGCCATTTTATGTTTTCCTCTTAATGGTCATGTCTCCCCCTGATCGCATAATACATCAGCAACAGAACCGTGACTGCCATCACAATGAAACGAATAACGCCGATGACCGGGGGCTCATAATAGTTAGAATATTCGTAGAATTCATTGGAGAAGGTGATGATGAATGCACCAAAAACGAGAGCAGATACTATGCCGGCAAATAAAAGGCCCTCGTATACCGGCTTTTTATGTCCATGTCCTGCATGATGCCGCACCTCCATGATATATGCGACCAGTAATGCCATGGCCAGTAACAACATCGCCCAGAACACCCAGTACAGCATGGGAGGGGATGTCCCCGTGTCGGCAGCCCCGGGTCCGCCGTTGGCTGCAGCGTGAATGATTGATGATGCATATGTCATACCTGAAACCACCCCCATGAATTTACAAACTGACACTATGACCAACGGTAAAGGCGTGTATGGTGTCTTTGGGACGATGCCCATTGGTATGCCTGCCATCCCCACTGCCGGAATCGTAAACGCCGACACCGGCAGATGTATTTTTTTACGAGTTCCATCCATCTCACTTATATTCTTTTTACCAGTCTGAGTCTGAACTGATACAGCTCCGGCACAGAAGAACCGTGTGTCCTTCTTGAACGCCTGATGTGTGAGGTGAACCATGCCTCCCGTCAGTCTGTATGGATTCACTAAGGCAGCACCCCGGTAGGGTGTAAGATAACGACCTCTCCAGAGACGGGTATGAATTCGATGACCTTGCCACCAGGAACGGCAGGTGCCATTGGCATGATGGCGGGAAAAGATATAACAGAGGTTGTGATGGAGAGGATCTTCCGGGCGTCTTTTAATTTTTTTCTGACATGATGTCATGAGGCTGGCCGGGAATGATATAAGCACTGTTATTACCGGTAAATACGGTATTTCGCTCATGTTTTCATCCCCCTCTTATTTACTCATCATCTCACCGGTTTATATGCCCAGCAATAACCTGACTGCCGGTTCTACCACCGAAAGAGGTATACTTACGAATATGCCGAATATGATGCATCCAAGTGCCAGTATCACTATGGGAACCAACATGCCGGGTGGGACTTCGTCTGTCCCGACCTGCTCCACGTGATTATGTTCACCAAAATATATGACATAAATAACTCTGAAATAATATACCGCGGTCAAAAGGCTGCCCAGCAGTATGACGATGGCGAAGATCCACTCCCCTGCCTCAATGGCCCCAAGGCAGAGAAACCATTTGCTGAAAAATCCGGCAGTCGGCGGTATTCCCATCATCGAGAGGGCAGATAGCGCAAACGCAGCTGCGGTGATTGGCATCCTGACCCCCAGCCCGCCGAGGTCAGAGATGTTTCGCAGCCCGGTTTTGTAGATGATCGCACCCGCACAGAGGAACAAGCATCCCTTCGCCATCGCATGAGTGAATATGAGCAGGATACCCCCTGTCATGCCCATCTCTGTAGCCAATGCTATGCCCAGCACCACATAGCCGATCATAGCCACACTTGAGTATGCCAGCATCCTTTTGAGATCGGTCTGAGATATGGCGAACAGAGAACCGATGAGTATCGCAGCCGCACCGAGCCATGTGAGGACGGATGCAACAGGTACCACCTCTGTGACGAATTCGGGCTGAAAAACGGTGAAAAGTATCCGGATTATGGCATATGCACCCATTTTTATCACCAGGGCAGAAAGCATAACGCTGATCGGCGATAGTGCGATGGTGTGTGCGTCCGGCAGCCAGGTATGAAGGGGGAAGAGCGCGGCTTTGATGCTGAAACCCGCTATGAGAAAAGCCAGCGCAGCGAACACAATACTTGAGCCGTACCATGGCTGCAATCTGACTGACAGGTCAGCCATATTCAGGGTACCGGTGATGATATACAGATAGCTTATGCCAAGCAATATCAGACTGGTACCGATTGCGCCCATCAACAGATATCTGAAGCTCGCGATGAATGCCTCTCTTTTCCCGGCGATGGCTACGAGTGCGTATGCGGCTATTGAGAATATCTCAGTAAACACGAATAAATTGAACAGGTCCCCGGTGACCACGACACCAAGCATGCCGCCGATCAGGAGCATCAACAGGGTGTAATATAAGGTCGTTTTTCCCTTTGGCAGTTCCTTGTTGATGTAGTTTTCAGAGTATACCACTGTCAGCAGACTGATGAAAGTGATGGTGACGCACATGAAAGCACTGAGATAATCCACTACCAGCTCGATTCCCCAGGGGGGCGTCCACCCGCCAAGGTGGTAGCTGATTGTACCGGATGCCATCACTGACCTGACGAGCACGAGTGATATGCAGAACGAGATGAATGTCGATACAGTCGCGAGAGGGTGGCAAAGGCGTCTCCTCCAGAGCCCTAGCACAGGCATCAGGTACGCTGCCGTAAGTGGTACCATGACCACCAGTATTGGAAAATGTCCCACAGTTATCATCCCTTGATAAGCTCCTCGGCGTCCAGCGTTCCATATTCCTCATATATCCTGATTATCAGGGCGAGTGCAAACCCTGTGAGGGCAACGGATACGACGATTCCCGTCAGCACCAACGTAGCAGGCAGTGGATTCACATATATATCAACTTCAACTCCCGGTACGATTATGGGAGCTGCTCCGCCCTCAATATCACCCAGTGATACCAGAAAAAGGAGCACCGATGTAGCTAAAATGTTCACTCCCATGATCTTCTTTATCAGGTTTTCCTTCGCTATAGTTGTAAAAAGTCCTATCAAGAGTAAAATAACACATATCCAATAATTGAAATTGACGAGTATGAAATCTATGTTCATTCTCTTTCCTCCCCGAGATGGAAGACTATGGTCGTGAATGCAGCCATGTTATGGATCCCGATAAAAATCCCGACGGCCAAAACCAATTGTGCGGCAATCTCTGAAGCGCTCATCATCGGGATGGGAACCGCCGAATATTCAAGAAAGTTTCCGCCTGCCAGTATGCATATCACTCCCACCATAGCAAACAGAACTGCGCCGGAGGATATGAGCATCAATCTCGACTCATGTGGTGCTCTTTTCCCTGCCGCAGACATACCAACCGTCAGTGCCAGCAGTATCATGCTCGCACTAATGATCACACCCCCCTGGAAGCCGCCGCCCGGACTGACGAGATCGTGCATGATGATATACAGCCCAAATAGTTGTATAAACGGTACCATTATTCTCGAGATCGTCTGGATGATGACGGTCGTCATTCATCCCGCCTCCCAACGAGAGATATGACCGCTGCTACTGCGGTGAATATCACCGTGAGCTCACCAAGCGTATCATATCCTCTGTAGTTTGCGAGAATCGCTGTCACCATGTTCTCCACACCAGTTTCCTTATATGCCATCTCAATGTACCTGGGGGCGACATGGTGATGTGCTGGAGCCCCGGGATCGCCAAATGCCGGCATGTCGATCATAGTCACGAGGAGAACGGCTCCAATCGTCATCAAGATGATAATCAAGATGATAAGCGGTGCAGGTCTAATCATCCTCCCCCCCTCGTCGTTTTAGCTATTGTCACAACAAACAAAATGGTCGTGATTCCCGCTCCAACTGTCGCTTCGGTCAAAGCAACGTCGGGCGCATTCAGCTGTGTGAACATTATCGCCATGATCAAGCTGTAGACTGAAAAGACAATGGATGCTACCAGTAAATCCCTTGCGAATACCACGATAATGGAAAGCAGCACCAGGAAACACAAGAGTACGATATCAAGCGCCCATATCACGGTGATGCCTCCTTATACATGTCGACGACGCTCTTCTCCCATAACCTTGTGCCGTGCCTGTACGCAGCTCTAGCTATCGCATGGGCAGCGGTTGGATTCGTCAGAAAGACGAAAATTATTATGAATGCCAGTTTCATACTGTTGAGAGTTGCCCCTTCATGCAATATTGCTCCCATCAATATCATGCCAAGCCCCAGTGTATCACATTTTGTCGTCGCGTGCAGCCTCGTATACACGTCAGGGAATCTCAGCAATCCAATGGTTCCCAGGAAAAAGAACACGGTACCGACAGAGAGGAAAAGTATCTGCAGCGCCTCAATCAACATTTGATCACCCTCTCGCCCCCTAAGTATCTCGCGACAGCAATTATTGCAAGGAACGACAACATGGCATATGTCAGAGTGATGTCGATGAACATCGGTTGATCATATATAATCGCGATTAAAACCAGGACTGCCATCGTATTGGTGCCTATTACCTGTGCAGCGACTATTTTGTCTGGCACGGTCGGCCCGACTATGAGCCTGTAGAAACACAGCAGGGCTGTGAAACATAGTGCCAGGGCCACAAATAAGAAGAACGTCATCACTCTCCCTCCCCAAACACATGCTCCACGCGCCTCTCAAAATCTCCCCCCTCCTTCATAAGGTCTTCTCCAAGCTCGGTTGCCAGACAATGAACATAATAATCTCCTTCAACGATGTCCATGGTCAGTGTGCCCGGCGTCAGCGTGATCGAATTCGCCAGCGTGGTGAGTGCGACATCACTTTTCAGCCTGGAACTGAACTTAATGATTCCCGGGGATATGGGCATCTTTGGGTCGAGTACTCTGCGTGCCACGTCAATGTTCGCTATAAATATTTGATATAGTAACCAAAAACCAAATATTATAAACCTGATGATGGTACGTGCACGATCAATGATGCTGTCGCTACCTCTTATGAGCAAATCATGTGAATAAAATGCGACAAGGATAGAGCAGATTATGCCCATTGAGAGGTGCATCGGATCCAAAAGACCAGATAAAAATACCCAAAAGCCAAATAAGACGATGAATGTTAGAAAGATGCCGACAATATCTTTCTTGTTATTTTTAGAGTTTATGTTCGCTTGTGTCATCTGATATTTATTTCGCGTCATACGTCCACCCCACATTCACGCTTAATCATTGCTACAAAATTCCCAGGAATGATCTCCTCACACTTTTGGTAAAATGCCTGTTCCGGTGTTTCCGGAACCTCAAAATTCAGGCTCATGTGAGGTCTCTGCCTCTGAAATTCCCCCAAATAACCTAGAGGAGAGCTTAATCCCACATGCAAAGCATGTTTCAGTCATATCTATCATTCCCTCCTTTTGCTCCGCATTTAATTGTATGACAATGCGAAAATAGGTCAATGCAGTATTTCTACATTTCCAGTCGGAAAATTATTAGGTCATTCCGAAGAGCCCGGAATTTTTTAAAATTTTGTGTCCTCTTTCAATAAATGATGTGTAAAGATCAGCTCTTTCTTCATGGGATTTATAGTGAGAATTCAGATAAATTTTTACTTCTTTAAAAGACTCCATCCTTACATACGGTGGGGCAGGTTCCCGCTCCCTGCATCACCACGCCGTCCGAACCACAACAGCACCGGATGGTTGCGGCCGGACGACAAAGAACAAAAAATAAATCTTTTATACATGTGGCAGGCTCAATAATAGTATGGCACCGGAGAATTCGGGCTTCGCGGATGGTCCCGGGACGAACCGTTCTTTGAAAGGAAAAAAACGTGCCGGAAAACAGGTAAAAAAGGGACCCGCCCGTAAAAAAACCGGACCAGCTGTGCGGGTTACCGAACCTGAATGCCTCATCATTGGCGGGCAGGGTTCCTGTCCGGAGTGGCATGAACTGCTTTCACACTACCCGATGATCGATTCAATACAGCGGGAAGATTTCCCGGACCACGGCACCAGTTTTGTTTATCTGGCGTATTTTTACCGCACAGACAATACCGCAGAAGAAGGTTCCCGGGCACAGGAGGATTTTGAAAATTTTTTTAAAAAAATCGGGTATAAATATGATTACTCAGGGAATTTTGAGTCCCGGTGGTTTGAAGGCATCGGCATAAAGATCCGGTGAGTGCCAGACGGGGCAGTTCCTGCAGCACCTTGTCCCAATCCTGGTATACCAGCTCCGCGTTCTTAAAATCCCGGGCTGCAAGGGACTTTTTTTTGGATTCTCACGTATCTGTCCGTCGCATGAAACCCTACACCGGGGGTTTTCTGGCAATATTGAGACCCATACCAACAAAAATAATGCCGATTATGCTGGACACGGGGGATTTTAAGTCCCAGTTGAAAATATAGCAGAATGCATTGAAAAGAAGCATCGCAAATCCCACACCGAACATAGCGTATCCTGACAGTTGCCGTTTCTCCATGAAGTCAGGTTGTTCGGTATCTATTTTAAAATTTTCATCGTCCTGTTGCAGGGAAAATCTGGGTGCGAATGAACCGAAAATGTCCGCCGGATTTTGGTAATCGGTGGCCATACCGTGATATTTCCCGCCATTGTGCCTCTGGTTCCAAAAGACGGGTGGTGCGGAGAGTGGGTGCGGAACGCTGGAAGTGACAGAGACGCCTGGATAAAAGAGAGAAAAAAAATTCAGGAAAAAATATATCCGGAAAAAGAATTTCAAAAATCATTTGGGGAATGGGGATTTTTTTAATTAAGAAGCAGCAGGGAAAATATACCTGTGCTGGCTTAAAGCAATGATATCCTCGGCATGGTCCAAAAGGCCCGCAAGATATTTTTTTACCCATTCCTCATTTTGATATTCCTCGAACGGGCGGTATGATCCCTGTATTGTCGTATTCTCTTTCTCAAAGAGCAGCAATCCTATGGGGGATCCGCCCTTTTGTACCAGTTGGTTCAATGCTTCGAGCGGATGCATCTGTGAACTGAATACAAATTTTGTCTCATTCTCAAACCCGACAGCGATCGCGACCAGCCACGCTTTTTTTGCTTCTGTGGCCATTTCATGTACCAGATCGGAAGTTTTTCTCATTTTTCAATCAATAATGGGATTGCGGGTCATCGTATAAATAAATCGTTGAAAACGATGGCAAAATGAACGAGGATCAAAGACCTCCTCTGCCTTTACATCTTTGACTGGTCGTAGGTTTTGTTTGCCACCGGAGGCTTGCTCCTGTCACGAGCTTTGCGGCTCCACTGAGGTGGTTTTGGTTTCTTTCTTCCGGGTTCATCACCGGCTGGTGTTCCTGGCACCTGATCGGGTTGGGATTTTATGGAAAGAAAACACTCGACCGGATTTTTGCCGCCCTCACAGAGTTTCTTTTTATAATCCTCACAATCCCTGCAGCCCGGCACCCGTGTATCCAGGAGCGTGGGAAAGTGCTCTGTCCAGAGCTTGGGATCAATCTTTCCCTGTTCAAGGAATCTTTTCACGTGGCGTATCGTATATTTCATGAGTAGTAGTGTACGACGGGTTCTCTTATTCTCTTGTAATAATACCAGAACATTCGTAATAGTACCGGAACATGCCGGATTTTGTGACCGGTTCTGCGATTTTTATGGCATTATTTTTGGAATTCGTGTTTTAATGGGCATCTTCGCCAGAATCGGCGATTTGCGCGGTTTAAAACCTGAAGATGAGGGTGATCCGACCACGTTCATGTGGCGTTTGGATAAACAAACCAGGAAATTGTGAGGATTTGTTACAAGACTTCAGGTACAAAAATTTCCGGCTCATAAGAGTTTCACGGTTTACCATTCAGCCAATTTGACCGGCAAAAGATAACAACCCGATATACTACCATCGATGGAACCCCTTTTTTAAATTTTCAGCCGTTGAAGTTGTGGTAGTCGTAGCAGTTCTTTATGAACTCCTGTTTCCGGTGCTCGCTAGCGTTGACCGGCGGCCTGAGATACCCGATTTCGGGCGTCTGGAGGGCCGGGCAGAACGGGCAGAGGGCTGCATCGACATCGTTTGCCTTTGTCCGGACCGGGCAGTAATAGACCCCGTCGATGACCTCCACCTTATCCCCGCCGGGAAACGGCATGCCGACCGGATGGCCCGGAATCCCCTGCACGAACATGCAGAACCCGGCAAGGAGGAACTTTAAGAACCGGAGCCGGCCTTCCCCATCATCCCCCGCCATGCACTGCGTGGCAGCCATCTTCCAGTACGCCGGGGCATCGTCCGGTACAGGCTCATGCATTGAAGAGAACGAACCCTGCTGGTCCATGAGCCGCACGTTCTGGTAAGTCCCGTGAAGGGAGCCGGTGATGGTCTCTTCGAGGCGTTTGTGGTACCCGGGGCTGATGTCGCGGATCTTCTCTGAGAAGTTCCATTTCATCTGCTGCAGGTCCCGCGGGGAGTACGCAAGGACGATGGTGGCAATCGCTCCGCCAAGATCCCCCCGGGTCTTTTGGGACCCGAGCCGATCGCATTCGCCCGGGATCTTTGATGATGCGATGGATTGCTCATCGGTGCCTGATGATCGGGTGCTGGTCATGGTCGTGGAAATACCTTGGAGAAGATCGCCCGGCAGACCGGGGTTATCTTCCATTTGTTTACCTCATAATCTTCTGGTGCTGATCCCATTTATTCTTCTAGTACCTGACAGGATACCGGCCGATAAAGGGAGGAATTACTTCCCCTGATCCTTCCCTGCGGGTGCACCGATCAACGCCCGGATCGATCGTTCCTGCACTGCCGCGACAACCGGTCCGCGTGCCAGACCGGCTCCGTAAGCCGGTGCGTTCTGGTCGTTTTCAGTGCAAGGTCAACTGCCTGCGCAAGATCCACCCTGTGCCCGGCAGAAACAAAGACCGGCTTTGCATCCGCGACCGTCCTGACTGCCATGCCGATCGTCTCGTTGTTGTCAAGAACCGGCGCCATGGACCCGCGTCCTGCGCCGGGCATCACGGCGTTGCCGGTAAGTAAGCGCTGTGCCACACCGATCGAAGGTACATCAAGGACGACGCCGACATGGCTGGCAATCCCAATCCGTTTCGGGTGCGCGTAACCGTGCCCGTTGATCAGGATGAGGTCGGGGACCGTTGTGAGGTGGTAAAACGCATCTGCGATCGCCGGTCCTTCCCGGAAGG
The DNA here is from genome assembly GCA_964626125.1 of uncultured Methanoregula sp. Classification (GTDB taxonomy): domain Archaea; phylum Halobacteriota; class Methanomicrobia; order Methanomicrobiales; family Methanospirillaceae; genus MVRE01. Next base: position 2,438 of record CAZVFG010000038.1, on the reverse strand, counting down.
ACAGCAGCCCGGGAATGTAAGGAAACGGGATCTCCTGTACCGTACAGGTTTTTTCCACAACATCAAGCGAAGGAAACGTCATCACGACAACGGCAGCATAGATCGTGTTTTGGGAATATGCAGCGTCAGCTCCTGCCACATACCGGATTTCGCCGGCACCGATTGATCGCTCGAAACTGCAGCGGTGCCGCAGCATCTCCTGGATCTTCCCGGCTTCTGCGGGACCGGCAGCCCGGAGCAATTCGACAGCTGCATGTCCCGGGTATTTTTTTCCGGTATGCATCATCATGTCAGTCCGTTCCTGCCGGATAAGTTATCCCTGCAACCGTCATGCCAGGGAAAGGCATGGGCAATGTATCATTCCGTGGAGGACAGTCTCAGGAAGCCCGCGTGCTGACTTTTCCGATCGGCATCAGATACAGTGGCGTCTGGTTTTTTGGCAGCCCGAGCACCGACGTTACACCGCTGTCATCAAACGCCCCGATGGAAACCGTCCCAATACCGAGCGTGTATGCCTGCAGGTAGATATTCTCGGACGCATGACCTGCTTCCATGTGGACATAGCGGATACCCCGCTCGCCGTACTTTCGCGTGGTGCGGTTGTAATCGGCAGCAATGATGATCACCGCAGCCGCATCGCGGACCGATGGCTGCCGCAGGGCGCTCTCATAAAGATCCTCCCGTACATCGCGCCCGACGACCCGGTCCAGTGCATGGGACTGGGGGAGGTAATGGTACACCCCGGCTGACAGCCCGGTCACATTCCCGCAGGCAATATACATCTCAAGCGGGTACAGGGCGCCTGCCGATGGTGCGGTGCGGAGCCCTGATGGATCGGTCAGCCCCTGCGCAGCCCAAAGCAGCTGGGAAATTTCTGATATTTCCAGCGGTGTTGTGGCATACTCCCGGACCGAGCGGCGGTTCGCAACAGCCTCCTCGACCGATACCGTTCCGCTCATTTTTGGTGCCGGCAGGGGGATGCGGCCGGCGGTTGACGCGGTACCGGTTTTTTCATGACCGGCCGGTGAGGGCGGAAGAATGATGAAGCCGGCGGCAATGATGCAGGCGGCGATGACCACAAGGATGAATGCCCATGTGCTCACGGCAAATGCCATGATTGCCACCCCCCCGGAAAGATTGTTGTCTGCATGTCCGCTCACCAGCGTATCCCGAATCCGGAAAACTCACCGGTCGGATCGCTTTTTGTGACCTCCAGGGTATCAACGCGGATGATTGGATCGCCGTGTGCCTTCACCATTTGTACAAATTCAGAAACGGCGTCATCCCTGCCCTCGGCAACGATCAGGACGGAACCGTCAGCTACATTTCTGACAAATCCGGACACTCCGGTCTCCCGTGCGCAGTCAGTCACATGGTAACGGTAGCCTACCCCCTGTACCCTGCCTTTTGCACATGCCGTGATCCTTATCATTGTGATGAGGATTGTAATTCTCCAGATTAAATGTTCCCCATCCTCATTGCCGCTCCACCCGTGCTGGTTCTCATAACTCCGCTCTCTTCCCGTATACGGACTGTTCAGGTCCGGACCTGACGGCGGGATGACGATATTATTAATTACTGACCTGCTGATAGCCGGTTGAATAATCACGTTGCGGGGCCGGGTCCAGGGTACCTTTCACCGGGGTGGGTATGGAAGTATTTGTCGGCACAAGCGGATGGTCGTATGACTGGAACAGGGGCAAAAACCTTGACTGGTACCTCAAAAACTCCGGCCTGAATGCCGTCGAACTGAACGCAAGTTTCTACCGGTTCCCGTATAAAAACCAGATTGCAGGCTGGGCAAAAAAGGGTGCGGACCTCCGGTGGTGTGTCAAAGTCCACCGGCTTGTTACCCACCAGTATAAGTTCAACGAGACCGCCCGCGGGGTCTGGCAGAGATTTTCAGACCTGTTCTCCCCGCTTGATCCATCGATTGACTGGTACCTCTTCCAGGCGCCGCCGTCGATGATAAATATTGACAGGCTTCTGTGGTTTTTCGATGGCCTGCCTTGTGTCGAAAAATGCGTGCTGGAGATCCGGAACCGGGATCTTATCTCGGATGATGCGGCCTGCAGGAAACTGCAGGACTGCCTGCCTCTCGTATCTGTCGATTCGCCGGATATCAGGAACAGGATCTTTTCTGCCGACCTCATCTACATGAGGATGCACGGGCGGGAGGACTGGTACCGGCATGATTATTCACAGAAGGAACTCAAAGAGACCGCCGAAATGATCCGGAGAACCGGCGCAGGGAAGGTGTACCTTTTCTTCAACAACGATCATGCCATGCTTGAAAATGCGCAGCGGATGACAGAACTGTTCAGACCGGAAAAAAGAGGGGATTAAGGACGGGACATGACACCAGCAGAACCGTTTGATCCCATAAAGAGGGCGAAAGAGACCGAAGCGATCGTGATGCAGGACAGAAAGCGGAAGTA
>CAZVFG010000037.1:11824-13240 GCA_964626125.1 uncultured Methanoregula sp. | reverse complement strand
AACGGGCGGGTACTGCGGGTGCGGGGACTGGATGCCATCCATGGCACCCCGGTGCTCGATATCAAGCCATATTCATTCGGAATCGATTGTGTTCCCCGTAGAAATACCGAAATAAGGAGTAATACTTCAGGTTGAGATGTGGTGTTACCGGAAGGACAGGGTTCATGGAATGGTGGAAGGTGAGTTATCTGCGGGTACTCTTGCATCCACTGATACATCTTTATGGTATTTCAAACAGAACTGATGAGAGTACATTTTGTGATTTTTTAAAAGAGGTTCAGGATGGCAAAGAATAATACCAGTACAAACACCCCGGCGGAGGAGTGCGCCCACGAGTGCACCGGCTGTCCGAGTGCAGGCACCTGCGCTGAGGCAAAAGGCGCGGACGGGCTTCCGCTGAAGGCTGATATCGATGTCAAACATGTCGTGCTCGTTTTGTCCGGTAAAGGGGGTGTAGGCAAGTCCACCGTGGCCGTCAACCTCGCGTTCGCACTCTCCAATCACGGGTATCATGTCGGGTTGCTCGACCTAGACATGCACGGACCCAACATCCCCAAGATGCTGGGTATTGAGGACCAGAAGTTTGCCATGATGGGGAACAAGATTGAACCGGTACATGTTACCGGCATGCTCTCTGTTGTATCCATCGCATTTGTGCTTCCTGACACAAGCACCCCGCTCATATGGCGCGGACCAATGAAGATGGTGGCGATCAAGCAGTTCCTTGATGATGTAAACTGGGGATCCCTCGATTACATGGTCGTCGATCTCCCCCCGGGTACCGGGGACGAGGCGCTCACGATTGCCCAGCTCGCCCCCAACGTCAAAGGGGCAGTTGTTGTCACAACCCCGCAGGATGTGGCGACGATCGATGCAAGAAAATCGGTAAAATTTGTTGAGAAACTCGGGCTTCCGGTCCTTGGGATCATCGAGAACATGAGCGGAATGCTCTGCCCGCACTGCGGAGAGGAGATCGACCTGTTCGGGAAAGGCGGCGGCAAAAAGATCGCCGACGAGCTCGGTGTGCCGTACCTTGGGGCGATCCCCATCGATATCGAAATGCGCAAAGCGGGCGATGAGGGGCGGCCGTTTATCCTCCGGCGCAAGGGAGACAGCCCCAGTTGGGCGAGTGTCGACGCAGTCATGGAAACGCTGATCAAGGAAGTTGAGGGCTGATCGATGGACTATATGCGGGTTCTTTGTGGCAGGGAGAAACCGCTTGCCATCTACAAAGGTGTCATCGCATGCCTTGAGAACCCGCAGGTGTTTCCGGATATGGTCGAGCCGATCTACCGTGAGGCGATGAACCTTGACGACGAAACCCTCGACCGGTTCCGGTTCGCGCTGCTCCGTCTCCAGCTCTATGCAGACATCCACCGCAACGAGGATCTGGAAAAGGCAATGGAGATCAAGTAT
>CAZVFG010000037.1:0-11724 GCA_964626125.1 uncultured Methanoregula sp. | reverse complement strand
AAAACCAAAACCAGATGTATTTTAAACAATCCCCATCATCACATTAATGGAGCACCAATGACATCACGCATGCATGCCCCTCACACCACGTGCCCGGGGTGCCACGAAGAAGTTTTCCTTGATGAGCTGGTGAGTGGCAAGTGCCCGCTGTGCGGGTGTTCGCTGGAGGAATTTGAAGACGCATTCGGTGATTTCGAAGGGGTCATCGAAAGATCCGACCTCTCGTGGCTCATTTTCAATTACTTTATCTTCAAGCAGTTCGTGGACCTTGGTGTCCCACCGCAGCAGATTATGTCCTTTGTCACCTCATATGAAGAGAATGCAGACAAACCGGTGGAGGAATGGACAAAGACCGATTTCACCCTCGAGATCCCCATGGGCAGGTGGGACCAGCTCAGGCCGAAACGGTGTGCAGCGTGCGGGAAATGGTATCTTTCTGGTGGGAAGAAAATAATCGAGGGCGACATGCGCCGCCCGAAGGTCGTTGTGAAATACGTATGCGGCGGATGCTGAACTGCTCCCAACAGACTCTTTTCATTTTTTGATTTTTCGGATCGAGAGATGCCTGAACGACAGTTCTGATGCTTGATCAATACGCTCTTCCAACCAGCGTCGCCCTTCCTGGTTTTCCGCAGATGATGCAGCCACCTTCGGTTGCATGCACATACGTGGAACGCACATCCGTCCCAAGGACACTTGCGTTTGTCTTTTCCTCGATGGCATCCCCGCAGGCACGCCCGTCACACCACTGCACGACCGCGACATTGTCATCGTTGATTGTGGCAGTGAGTGCATCGATCGTGTTCACCATGAAGAGACGGCCCTTCGTGTGATCTTCAGCTTTTGCCCGCATCGCATCAGCAATTTCAGCAAGTACGCGGCTGATCCCTGCCCTGATATCCGCACGGTCAAGTGAGACCTTGCCTCCGGTGCGTCTGACCGCCATCACCTTGCCCCCGTCAATGTCCCGCGGTCCGAGCTCGAGCCGGAGCGGGACACCACGGAGTTCCCACCAGTAGTATTTCGCGCCGGGCCGCATGTCGCGGGTGTCAAGCCGGACACGGAAGCCTGCATCGCGGAGTTCCTGTTCAAGCGATTGTGCTGATGCGATCACGTCCTCATGGCGTTTGCCAATCGTAACAGGGACGATCACCATCTGGACCGGCGCGACGGCGGGCGGGAGAACGAGTCCCTTGTCATCGCCATGAATGCTGATGAGCGCCGCAATACACCGCTCGGAGATCCCGTAGCAGGTCTGCTGGGCATATTGCTGGTTACCGTTGATATCCTCGTATTTGATCTCAAACGTCTTGGAAAAATGGTCGCCGAGGTGGTGAACGGTGCCGATCTGCAGGGTCTTCCCGTTTGGCATGATGGCATCCACCGCAATCGTATAGTCCGCGCCGGGGAACTTGTCCCAGTCGGGACGCCGGGAGACAAGCACCGGGATGCAAAGACCCTCGTAAAATTCTTTGTACCGGGCGATCGCCTCTTCCACCTGTGCCCGTGCCTCCTCCCATGTCGCATGGACGGTATGGGCTTCCTTGAACGATGTGATCTCACGGAGCCTGATGAGCGGGCGGGTCTGTTTTGTCTCGTACCGGAATGTATTGACAATCTGGTACATCTTTATCGGGAGATCAGCGTGGGAGCGCACCCAGAGAGCATACATGGGGTAGATCGCCGTCTCGCTCGTCGGGCGCAGGGCAAGTTTCACCTCAAGCGGGGTTGTCCCGCCATGGGTCACCCAGTAGACCTCGTTCTCAAACCCCTTGATGTGCTCCGCTTCCTTCATGAACTCCTGTTCCGGGATGAGCAGGGGGAAAAGTGCCTCATTATGGTCGCGATCGAGGAGGTCGCGCAGGCGCTGGTAGACATGTTTTCTGACCGCAAACCCGTACGGGTACCATACATAGAGCCCTTTTACCGGGTATCGGACGTCCATGATCTCCGCACGCCACAAAAGGTCATTGTACCATTCAGAAAACTGGTGTTTCGGCGGCAGTGCGCCCGCATCCTCGTCCATGGATAACCCTTAAACCACCAATTGTATGACCTGAGGCGTAATAAAAGCCTCGACCATCGCCGCAATGGCGATCAGGGGGAGCACCATGAGTCCAAAGCGGTATGCGAGCTGCCGGGCGTCCGCTGCCGCATCACCCGCTCCGTAATATTCGTTCACCATCGACTGGGAGAGCATGACCCCCAGTGCACCTGCGATCACAAAACCGGGGATCTCGAAGATGCCATGCGGGATGATCGCGGCTGCGACAAAAGCGGCACTGTGCTGTTCGTGGACAATCTCCAGGATAGCACCGATCACGACCCCGTTTAAGCTCATGATGAACAGGGTCAGGATGCCAAAGGACGCCCCGCCTAAAAAGAGCAGGATGCAGGCTTCGATGTTATTGAGAAAGATCTTGCTGCTGATCTCAAGGTCACTGCCCCCTGCCATCTGGCCGGCGACATCTTTTTCAAACAAGCTCATAAATTCCTCGCCGATCGCATGGTTCTGCGCCGTCCCCACCCAGCCGATCAGGATTGTCGTAAAAAAGAGCAGAAACACGACGGTAACCGCATTTGTAAGGGTGGATTCAGACATAAAGCACCATCCGCGTCATGTCCCGTATTCCGGGTGCGAGCCCTACAATGATCATGGCAAGCACGACTAAGTGCCAGAAATCAGGATCCGCCTCGCTACGGTACATCTCAAGCACATAGATCGCGGGGAAGAGCACCATCAGTTTTAACGGGAACATGACGAATGCAGTACCGGTCCATTCAATGAGGTTCGAACCAACAACATGCTGTTCGACATACTGGAGTGCGGGATGGAGATCGATACCGTAACTGGTCGCACTTGCATCCAGCATATGTGAAAAGATGAGGGTGATGTAGAGGGAATGGTTCACGTATTTCCATGAAAGTACATAACGCATAAACGCCCAGAGAACGGCGGCCGTAGTGACTGCCATGCAGGGAATGATAAAAAGGACAAAAAGATCGACCCTCGTCGTGGTGATACCATAGGCAGCAAGGACAAGCACGACGGTAAACACAGCCATGATTCCGGCAAAAGCGTAAAAGGAGAGGAAATTTTTAAAAAAGCCCTGCGCCTGAAGGAACCGGGATAAGAAAAGCATGCCCAGCGTGAAGGAAAAGAGGACAAAATAAATCAGCGGTGTGACAAGCAGGAACTGGATGTCTCCTTTGATCATTCCGGTGTCCTGCACCACCCGCAGCACCCCGCCCAGCACCACATAGGGCAGGGTGGCGATGATGAACGCCGTATCGACCGTGAGCTTGATACGGTTCAGGTTACGGGAGCTCATCAGCCAGCGGTAAAAAATGTACACACCGAGAACAAGGATGATCGCGTAGGTGAGCGTGTCAACGACGTTATACGGCTGGCCGTATCGTATGGGATCGATGTAATATTTGTAGATGAACTGACTAATCATTTCTGATCTCAATGAGCGCAGAGCCTATAAAATTACTCAAACAGAAACCGTTTGACAAGTCGCGGTGGATGCAGCTGCCCCGCGACGTGGTGATCGGTCACGATGTGCTCACCCAGATCCCCGCCGTCTGCCAGGACCTCCGGCTCGGAACCTCTGCGCTCATCATTTCGGGAAAAAGCACGATGGACCTTGCCGGCGAACGCGTGCGGGGGTATCTGGATGATCAGTACACCATCACCATGTTCACCGCAGCAACGATCGACCCCGCTGTCATCAGGGAAGCTGAGGCAGCAGCAAATAATGTTGATTTTGTCATCGGTGTAGGTGGCGGCAGGGTGATCGATACCGCAAAGATCGTCTCCTACAATACCGACCGGCAGTTCATCTCTGTCCCCACCGCCGCTTCGCATGACGGGATTGCTTCCGCCCGCGCCTCCCTCCCCACCATGGAGGGGCACGCGTCCCTTGAGGCGCAACCCCCCATCGCGATTGTTGCCGATACCGGCATCATCGCCGCCGCCCCCCACCGGCTCCTTGCTGCGGGATGTGCCGATATCATCTCCAATTACACGGCGATCCTTGACTGGGAGCTCGCCCACCGGGTCAAGGGCGAACCGATGAGCGAGTACGCGATGGCCCTTTCGAAAATGACAGCAGAAATACTGGTGAAAAACGCCCACGTGATCAAACCGCACAACGAGCAGTCCGCATGGTTTGTGACAAAGGCACTGGTCTCCAGCGGGGTTGCCATGAGCATTGCCGGGTCCTCGCGCCCGGGAAGCGGGGGTGAGCACAAGTTCTCCCACGCTCTTGACCGGCTTGCACCGGGCAAAGCGCTCCATGGTGAGAGTTGTGGCATCGGTACCATCATCTCGATGTACCTGCACGGAGGGGACTGGAAAAGCATCCGGGCATCCCTGAAAATGATCGGCGCACCGACCACGCCGGCAGAACTCGGGATCGATGATGATACCGCAGCAGAAGCACTTCTCATGGCAAAAACGATCCGTCCGGAGCGCTTCACCATTTTTGATATGGGCCTCACCAAAGAGTCGGCAGAAAAGCTCGTCCGGATGCTTTATAAGGAGTGAGTTGTATGGCAGAAGCAAAGACCAAGGTGACCCTGATCGGCACGGTATATGCACGGCAGGGTGTCGAGTTCGTGTACGAAGGGGAAGTTCCTGAATGCGAGACCTGCAAGGTAAAAAAGGCATGCCATAACCTGCAGAAGGGGAGAAAGTACCGGGTCGTCACCGTCCGCACGACCCACCATGACTGCAGCATGCATTTAAACGGCGCAACGGCGGTTGAGGTGATGGAAGCGCCCGTCACCGCGCTGATCAGTGCTGAAATGGCGATGGTCAATTCCAAGATTAAATTCGAAGTCTCCTGCAACAAGGCGGACTGCCGGAGCTATGATCTCTGCCACCCCGATGGCATTGTGGATGGCGAGAAGTACGTGGTCACAGACATCCTCGGAAACGCCCCCGATATCTGCGAAAAGGGGCGGGCGCTCAAGCTGGTCGAACTGAAGAGTGCTTAGGCAACGATCCGGCCTTTTTCACATTTCTGCCACGCGGGCAAGGTCACCTGCCAGGGTAAGAATGCCAAAATACCCCTCAAGGTCCCGTATCCACCGCCCGGGGATCGCATCCATACCCCAGCATGCCCCTGCAAGTGCACCACAGCATGCGCCCACCGTGTCCGCGTCTCCTCCCAGGTTGACCGCAGAGAGTAACGCATTCTCAAACGTTTTCGCATGCATGAAACAGAAGAGTGCGGCATGTGAACAATCGAGTGCATCAAGGGAGGGGACCGGAGCGTACTCTTTATAGCTGCCCAGCATCGTAAAAACCTCCTCATCCATGCAACGGGCACTGGCAACCCGGTATGCTTCATCACGGGGGGTGCCGCGGCACATCAGGCTTGTCATCAGGTTCAGCCACACGGAACATTGAGCAGCGACCATGTCGTGGTGAGTAAGACGCGAACAGGCGATGCTGATCCCGGGCACCGATCGCGGGGCATAAAAGATTCCAATGGGAAACCCCCGCATGACACTGCCATTGCTCCGGCTCGCGCCTAAGCGCCTGTGCGCGACGGCCGCCGCCTCCTGCACCGGGACACCATCCCTGACAAGAGAAAAGACACGGGACGACGTCGGGCCGAACCATTGGGTTTTGTTCTCGTACGCGGCAACGAACCGGCTCATCATGTCATCAGGATCGAACCTGCGGCATGCGGCAAGCGATGCGGCAACTGCCAGCGCCTGCAGGGTATCGTCGGTCACTTCACCCTTTGCCCTTGGGTGCCTGCCTCCCGGAAGCATGTCGGTTATCCACGTGCGGGGTGCAGGAGATCCTTCGAGGGGCGCGCCAAAAGCATCCCCAATTGCGAGTCCGATGAGCGTGGCACAGGCACGTACGTAGTATGATATAAAGTTCACCAAAAAGGTATATCAGCCGATAAGGACATTTAATTTTTTGCGGAAGGTGATCGCTTGCAAAAGGAAGAGTTACTCCATTTACACATGCTGATGATCCATATCAAAAAGTACTATGAAGGTATCACTCACGATGAAATCCCGACCAGCCGTTACAGCTCTCTCGCAATTTCTCCTGTTCATATTCATAAAGATAAGAAAGCCCACAAGGAAGCCCTCCTTGTGCTGGGTGACGAAATCGTCTCCCACATCCACGGGCACCGCATGCCTGTGGTGACCTATTCTTCTCATGCTGCATCCCCCCGGGTTGCAGCCGGAAATTAACATTTTTATGGACGAGGTGAAGGCGTACCGGGAGATTATCTCCCGCATCATCTCCCTTCAACCCGGTGACGAAAAGATTGTATCCGTAAAGATCGATGCATGCAGAGAATTTAAGCTCCCTTCCGTCCCAAAGAACTCCGCGCTCCTCGCCGCGGCACTCCCTGATGAGAGGGAACAGTTGCGCCGCCTGCTTCTGGTCAAACCCACGCGGACACTTTCCGGTGTGGCGCCGGTCGCGGTGATGACATCCCCGTCTCCCTGCCCGCACGGCAAGTGCCTGCCATGTCCGGGCGGACCTGACCACCCCTTCAATTCACCCCAGAGCTACACGGGAGAGGAACCCGCAGCATTGCGCGCCCGCGAGCACGGCTACGACCCGTACCGGCAGGTGCAGGCACGCCTTGCGCAGTTTGAACTGCTCGGTCATCGTGTGGATAAGGCAGAGCTGATCGTGATGGGCGGCACGATGACCGCACGTCCTCCGGAGTATCAGCACTGGTTTGTCTCCCGCTGTATTGTGGCGATGAACGAGTACCCCTCCCTATCAAATGTGAAGGAAACCGCACCTGATTTTGAAATGGTCAGTGCTGCCAATGAACGTGCGAATGTCCGCTGTGTCGCCATCACGTTTGAGACCCGTCCGGACTGGAGCCGGCGCGGGCACATCGAACGGATGCTGCTGCTTGGTGTGACCAAGGTCGAGCTGGGAGTCCAGCACACGGACGACCGCATCCTGCAGTTGAACCGACGGGGCTGCACGGTGGAAGATACCGTTGAGGCAAACCGGCAGCTGCGTGACGCAGGGCTCAAGGTCGGCTTCCATGTCATGCCGAACCTGCCGGGTGCCGACCCTACATCTGACCGCACCATGTTTGAGACGATCTTTTCTGACCCTCGCTTCCGCCCCGATTTTCTCAAGATTTACCCGACGCTCGTTACACCGGGATCCGAGATCGAATTGCTCTGGCAGGACGGAAAGTATGCCCCGTACAGCGAGGACGAGCTCATCGATCTCATCGCGCATGCAAAGTCGCAGATACCCGAATATACCCGGCTCCAGCGGATCCAGCGGGATATCCCCGCAAAACTGATCGTTGCAGGATCGCGGCATTCCAACTTCCGGCAACTCGCCCAGAACCGGCTGCGCGAGTCCGGGAAACGCTGCCGCTGCATACGTTGCCGGGAGATCGGGCGCCTGCCCTCAGACGCAGAATCCGTGCTCAGAACTTTGACGTACGAATGCTGTGGAGGACAGGAGCAGTTTATCTCTGCAGTCTCCGGTGATTCGCTCATCGGGTTTGCGCGCCTGCGGTTCCCTTCCACCGATTTTTCTTTTGAACTGGAGGGTGCTGCGCTGATACGTGAACTCCATATCTATGGCAGCATCGTCCCGCTGGGAAAGAACGGGGAGAATGATGAATACCAGCACCGGAACTATGGATCGTTGCTCCTTGCCCATGCCGAGGGGATTGCACGTGATGCAGGATTCCGCCGGGTTGCCATCATGAGCGGCATTGGTGTCCGGCCCTACTACCGGAAGCATGGATATGTGCGGACCGGGCCCTACATGACAAAGGAGCTTTTATGAAACCGGCGACGCTTGAATTCGTGAGGCAGCGGTTTGCCGATTACTACCAACAGACCGTGCTGGTTGCGCCTTCCTCCATCGAACAGCGGGAGTGGGGTTTTGTCCTGTTATCGCCCGGGTTTCCCGAGATCCACATGCGCCGCCACATCGGGTTTTCCGGCAGGGACGAGCTGTTTGATTATGTCAGGAACCTTGTCCCCGCGCACGCCTATTACTCAAGCGCTTATTACGAACAGCCGAACGCCCCGACCATGAAGGACAAGGGCTGGCTGGGGGCAGACCTCATCTTCGACCTCGATGCCGATCACATCATGCGGGGGCCATACGATGTCATGCTCCGGAGGGTAAAAGAGGAGACAGAAAAGCTCCTTGCGATGCTGACCGACGAGATTGGCATTGACAAAAAGACCATCGGGATTGTCTTTTCAGGCGGTCGCGGCTACCACGTCCATGTGAAGGATATCGCATTCCGCTCGTGGGGGAGCGCGGAGCGCCGGGAGCTGATCGATTATGTGTGTGGCATCGGGATCGATCCTGCACTGATGCTTTCAAAATCAGCACCATCGCACAACGGCTGGCACGTGCGTTACCGTGACACTCTGGCCGAATACCTGCAGTGGCTCGGGACTCTTTTGGACAAGGAGGCATTAACCCACCTTACCGCAATCCCGGGTATCGGGAAGGCGATTGCCCAGGATCTCATGAAACAGCGTGAGAGTATTATTGCCGAGCTCACACACACTCCGACACCCGGTATGCTCAAGAAATTCCGGGGGCTCACCGAAATCGTATCAGCAGAGGAAGGAGAGTTCCGCAACCGGCTCCTTACAAGGGCAGCCCTTGCCGATGAACCGGTGACCACCGACACCAAACGGCTGATCCGGATGCCCACGTCATTACACGGCGGGAGCGGGATGAGGGTGCAGCAGGTTGAGGCGCGGAACCTTGCGGCATTCGATCCCCTGATCGATGCGGTTGTGTTCGGGACCCGTGACATCAGGGTCGATGTGACCGTCCCACGGCCGACTCCGATGCTCGGAAGCACTTATCAGTTTGCAAAGGGTATCACTACAGTACCCGAAGCGGTAGCGGTCTTTCTCTGCTGCCGCGGAATGGCGGAGATCGCGTGAGGGTTGCTGATGGTGGGGCTTGATGATCTGCGAAAGGTGCTCCTCTCCGAACGTGAATCAGGACGACTGACTCAGATACCGCAGGACCTGTACGAAAAAACCCACGCTGCGGTCTCATCGCTTCTTGAAAAAGTGTACGCGATCGAAGATCCGCTTTCCGATGAAGCCCGTGCACGCATCGAGGAGACCATGAGTCTGCGGGAAACTGCTCACGACCTCTTTGTCATCCGCACAAAAAAGATACTTGCACTCGCCGAAGGCCAGTCACAGGGAAATTACATAGAACGGGATGAGATCAAAAAGATGATCCCGCCCGAGCGTGAGATGTTCGAGCGGATCAGTGGTGCGATTGGCACCTGCCAGGGGGCACTTCTTACCCGGATCCGCCAATCGCTTCCGGCAGAGGATGAGACGGCTTGCAGAATTGAACAGGATCAACGTTTCCCGCAGGGTTCAAGCCCCACCGGATCATCAGCTCCTGCGCCACTACCCCCGCCCTATGCGCTCGTCCGGGTGCTTGCCGATATGGACGCCTTCATGGGTGTTGACGGCAGGATCTATACACTTGCAAAAGGGGATATTGCGACCCTTCCGGAGCGGAATGCAGAGGTTCTTGTCGAGCGCAACATAGCCTTAAATATGAATCTTAGTAAATAGTATTGGTATTCGATATCATAAACGGGGTAATTTTTATGAAAATGCCAGCAAAATTTAAGACTTACTGCCCATTTTGCAGGACTCACCAGGTGCACGAGGTCGAGAAAGTGAAGAAGGGCAAGACGACAGGACTCCACTGGATCGACCGTCAGAAAGCACGCAGGGGAACGGTGGGCAACATGGGCAAGTTCTCCAAGGTGCCGGGCGGCGACAAGCCGACCAAGAAGATCAACGTGCGCTACCGCTGCGTCACGTGCGGGAAAGCGCACCTCCGGAAAGGCTACAGGGTCGCGAAGTTTGAACTGACGGAGTGAATGGGCATGGTACGTGTGATTCGGGAGAACCGGAGCAGGTTTTTTAAAGTGAAGTGTCCGGACTGCGACAATGAACAGACGGTCTTTGAGAAAGCGAGTACTGTGGTGAACTGCGTGGTCTGCGGAAAAGAGCTTGCAATCCCAACAGGCGGCAAGGCGAATTTCAAGGCTGAGATCGTAGCAGATCTCAAGTGATTGTGAAGATATGCAGGACAGGGAATGGCCACAGGAATCAGAACTTGTTGTCTGCACCGTGGAGAACGTAAAAGATTTTGTTGCGTTCGTTTCTCTGGACGAATATGGCGGGCGGCAGGGTCTCATCCCCATCTCTGAGGTTGCAACCGGCTGGATCAAGTACATCCGCGACCACATCCGCGAAGGGCAGAAGATTGTCTGCAAAGTCCTCAACGTCGACAGGAACCGCGGTCATATCGATCTTTCCTTAAAAGACGTCAACGAACACCAGCGGCGGGAGAAGATCCGCGAGTGGAAGAACGAGAGCAAGGCAAAGAAATGGATCGGGTTTGTCGCAAAAGCTGCCGATGAGCCTGCCGCCGCGATCGAGAACGCGATCCTGGATATATACGGGGCCTTCCATCCTGTTTTTGAGGATATCGTCGTCGAAGGCGAAGCTGTGGTACAAAAACTCGGGCTCTCAAAGGAGGCAGGCGATGCCCTGATGCAGGTGGCCCACGAGAATGTGAAAGTCCCGAAAGTCGATGTGACCGGGCACCTCATTCTCACCTCCACAGAGCCGGACGGGATTTCCGTGATCAAAAAAGCACTCAAAAGTGCCGAGCCCAGGATTGCCGGTGCCGAAATCGAACTCCTCTATCTCGGAGCCCCCACTTACCGGATCAAGGTGACTGCACCGGACTACAAGAAAGCCGAAAAGGCGCTTGAAAAGGCAGCGGGTCTGGCAATTGCGGTTGTGGAAAAGGCAGGCGGCGAGGGAAAGCTTGTCAAAAAACCCAAGTCAGGGAAGAGTCAATGACCGGGCGGATACGACGATGTCCTGTTGACCGGACGTACACGATCTCGCTCTTTTGCCCGGTCTGCGGTGCAGCGACCGTGACGGCGCACCCTGCTCGTTTCTCACCCGAAGATAAATACGGGAAGTACCGGAGGATGGTGCGGTGATCGACGATATCAGTGTCCGCTTCCTGGACAGTTTCAAGGACCGGAACCTGGTCTCCCCGGTTCTCATCGAGGGCCTGCCGGGCATCGGGCAGGTCGGAAAACTTGTTGCGGAATACATGATCCACATGCTCGGCGCTGAGAAGATTGCCGACATACACTCCATCTACTTCCCGCCCCACGTGATCATCGAGGAGAAGGGGGTTGTCCGGCTCGTGCGAAATGAATTGTACCTGCACCATACCGGGAACCGCGACTTTGTCTTTCTGGTCGGCGACTACCAGAGCACCTCCAACGAGGGGCACTACATCCTCACCGACCAGTACCTCGACATTGCTGAAGAGCTCGGGATCGGCCGCATCTACACGCTCGGGGGATTCGGTGTCGGGCACTTTGTGGAGGAACCGCGGGTGCTCGGTGCGGTGAACCGCCCCGAACTGCGCGAAGAGATCGAAGCGGCAGGTGTTATCTTCCAGCGCGACGAGCCCGGCGGCGGCATTGTCGGTGCAGCCGGGCTCCTCCTCGGGCTTGGCGCTTTGAGGAACATCGATGCTGTCTGCCTCATGGGCGAGACCAGCGGCTACCTTGTCGATCCCCGGAGTGCAACCAGTGTCCTTTCCGTCCTCTCAAATCTTTTGAACGTCCCGGTTGACCCGACCCAGCTCAACGA
>CAZVFG010000036.1:6814-13260 GCA_964626125.1 uncultured Methanoregula sp. | reverse complement strand
GCACCGTAATCGATCGCATCGGCAACGTCCCGTATCCCGTATGCGACTGCGCCGTCCTGTGAGATCCTCAGGAGGACCTCGTCCATCAGTTTCACTTCGCGGCTGAGCTGGAGATCGCCGACCAGCTTGTCGATCGCACCTAGCCCGACCACGTCCTGCACCGCCCCGCGCCCGATCCGGCGGGTCTCCACAACGAGGGCGCGGCCTGCAAGGGCGCTGTCCTTTCCCTTCATGTATTTCACGAAGTCGTCCTTGACAAAGCCGGGCCCGGCGATGACCAGCGGGCCGCTGACATTTGTGCAGTGCGAGAGGAGCTGATCGAAGAACGCCTGCCGGGTGTTGATCTCCGCTCCTTTGCCGCTCCCCATCGTTACCGTGACAACACTCTCGGGTCCGTACTGCCGGAGCCGGAAGAGTTCTGCTTCCCCCTCCTCGATTGTCAGGATATGGATCACGCCGTAGACCGAGGCTTTGACCGCACGGTCGATCCGGTCCAAGTCCACCCGCCTCCAGCGCCGGATCACCGAGATCTCGTAGCCGGTCTCGACATTGAAGGTGTGGTGCGATCCCGCATCAACACCGTGTTCGATAATCCCGCTGATCCGCAGGCGGACTCCGTGGACGGAGAACTCGACCTTGTCCACACGGACACCGAGCCGGACCGGCCGCTTCTCGACTTTTTCCGGCCTGATCTTATCCGTTGACGATTCCGTGCTGCGCAGCGTTGTCGCAAAGACCAGATCATTCGGAGCGATGAGGTGCTGAAGATGCCAGAGGTCGTCGATGCTCTCGGGAAGCAGCCGGATCTCGCCATAGTCCCCCCGCATCTCGCACTGTTCCGCCTTCATACCGTACCCCCGATATCGCAGCCGCCCGGCGGGACAAAGGCTGCGACGGTTTCCGTATTTAAGATATTTTTCAACCCTTTGAACTCCTCTTCCGGAAATTTACCTTTCAGGATACGTAGTACCTTCTTTGCCACGTCATTGGGTTCGAACTGCCCGGGCCTAAGTTCCACAAAGGCCTTTGCATGCTCTTTGATGGCGGATATGGGTCCGCCAATCACTGCTGCCTGCGGTTCGAGCTGGAGCCCGATCGCAATACCAAGGGGCGCATCCCGATACCAGGTACGTTCACCCCGGACAATAAATGACCCCCGGGACACATACTCCCCGTGCTCCGGTGTCTTGCTCACCTGCGGGGGGAGGGCACTATAGACATCAGCAGAGAAGTGCCCGCTCTTCCACGCACCGGAGTATGAGGCGGCAAACTGCGCCACCTCATCCATCCGCTCTGTCTTTCCTTTCACAACCACCACACTTGCACCATGCACATCCGCGTGGACAAAGAGGTCGCCGCCCGCCATGTATTTCTTGACCAGTTCCTCGTTCTGCCCTGCATCCCGTCCGCCAATTACGACAATCCCGTCGGAAGTGATAAACCACCGGAACCGGTGGTACCATTGTTTTTTCTGCGCCACGATATGGTGTTTCGCTGTCTTTTTCCTTATGACGGGTTTTGCCATTGCGGTACGGGCGCCCTCTTTTTTCCGCTTATATTTCTTGATCTCATCGTAATACCTGCCGGCGTTCTGCTCGACCCCCTCGTGAACGTGGATTAATGCCCGCTCCCCGAGGTCAAGCTCGACGGCAGCCTGATCCGGAATTATTGCTGTGATCTTCCGGGCGATACCTGCAGGATGTGTTGCGAGCGTGGCTGAAATCTCCTGCCATGACCGCTTTTTGCTCTCTTTTGACAGTGAGGTAATCACATCTGCAACAAGCTGGTAGTTCTCATAGATAGCGGTCACGATCCTTTCTGCCTTCGCAATCCGGGCATCAAACTTTTTCACCGCTGCCTCCTGATGGCGCCGGATGAGCTCTTCTTTCGGGATCTTTTCCCTGACCGTTTGTTTGATCTCCGCTTTTGTCATCGGATAGAAAGCCTCAAGGGCTTTGCTGAAGCTGGAAAATTGAGGTTCCGTGCCGGACCGTCCAGGATTGACCGGTTCACACGACTTTTTCGAAACGATCGGAGCTGGTTCGTTCTGAACCTGCTCAAAGAGCGTTTGTATCGCGGCATAGACTGGTGCGGGATCCACGTCCTTTGCTGGTACACTTTTGTCAATTCCGGCTTTTTTACAGATATATTCTGCATACATACCGCCCAGCATGCAGCCAATGGCAAGCGCCCGGACGAGGTCCCGCTCATCGGTCTTGAGAAATGCGGCAAGGCTCTCTTCCGATGCGGTCGGATCAGCACCGCTCATCACATATCGCACCCCGGGCACGACATCGCGCTCCCTGAACCGGTGGTGGCGGAGTGGCTGGATGATTGAGTACTGATCATCAGTCAGCACCACATTTCCCTCATCGTAGAGCTCGATGACAAGGTGGTACGTGAGGTCATGTTTCCCGATATCGAACATGAGGACGCGCTCAAGACCGTGCTGCCGGATGGCGAGCACCTTGCCCCCGCTGATATGTTTACGCAGCAGCATCGCAAAGTGCGGGGGGTTTTTCGGGGGCTGGGGAAGTTCACTGACAAGGTGAGCCCTGCGTCCGGCTTCGATGATCAGCAGGTGTTTTGCATGGTGCTGCCCATTGAGCCGGATCCCCAGTGTCCGTGTATCAAACTGGTAGATTTTGTCCACCCAGAGGGGAAGCGTGCCGCAGAGCTCTATGACCACCGCTTTTACGTCAATTCCGCTCATGCCCTGCACGGTCGCCATCGATCTACCTCCCGGAAGATGGTGCGATTACCAGAACGATAAATTCGCAATCCATGTATTATGGTGTTTTTTTCAAAGATACCAAATTACATATGGCTTGCGCGCTAAAAAATAAGTCTACTGGTGGATTTTTTCATGAGCGAGGATCTGAATAAAGAACAGCCACAGGTATCCAAGAAGGCAAAAACCCCGGCGGAAAAGCAGGCAGAACATATCGAACGGATCAAACGGACGCTGATCGCGTGCCTGCTGGGGATGGCTACCGGTGTCATATCCTTTCTCTCCGGGGGAACTCCCAATGCACAGGGGCTCCAGAATAACGAACTGCTGGGATTCATGCTCATGCTCGCCGGTATTGTCATTCAGAAGCATATCTTCATACTCCTTCACATGGACACGTCAAAACTCGGGGCAAAGGACTGGTTCTATCAGGGGTTCATGACGTTTGCCCTCTGGTTCATGACATGGACGATCCTGCTCAGTTCACCCCGGGGCATTCTGATTTTTTGATCACCTATGCGGATTGCCATCGTCCATAAGGATCGCTGCCACGCCAGGAAGTGCGGCACTGAATGCATTA
Source organism: uncultured Methanoregula sp. (assembly GCA_964626125.1). Taxonomy (GTDB): domain Archaea; phylum Halobacteriota; class Methanomicrobia; order Methanomicrobiales; family Methanospirillaceae; genus MVRE01. Next base: position 9,949 of record CAZVFG010000036.1, on the reverse strand, counting down.
TCTACTGCCCCCGGGTACGGACCGGAGACGAGACGGTTATTATCGGCGAGGACGGCAAAGCGCTCGTCTCCGAAGAGCTCTGTGTCGGCTGCGGCATCTGCATAAAAAAGTGTCCTTTTGACGCAATCGATATCGTGAGCCTTCCTGAAGAGCTCGAGCACCCGACGCACCGGTACGGGATAAACGGATTTGCCCTCTACGGGCTTCCCATACCGGTGGGGGGAAAGGTTGCGGGCATCCTGGGTGCAAACGGGATCGGGAAGAGTACTGCCATCAAGATCCTTGCAGGACAGCTGCGCCCGAACCTGGGGAATTTTACGTCCGAGTCTCCATGGGAGGAGATCCTGAAACGCTATGCCGGCACCGAACTCTTTGATTATCTCCAGACCGTAGCAAAAAAGAGCCTGAAGATCGCATTAAAACCTCAGTATATTGATAATATCCCAAAGATTTTTACCGGTTCGGTCGGTGACCTGCTCAAAAAGACTGATGAACGGGGAAAACTTGCAGAATTCATCCCGGCACTCAAGCTCGACTCACTTCTCTCCCACCAGATTGGGACGCTGTCAGGCGGGGAACTCCAGCGGGTCGCGATTACCGCCTGTCTCGCGCGGGAGGCAGACCTCTACTTCTTTGATGAGATCACGCCATTTCTTGATATTTACCAGAGGATCGCAGCGGCCCAGCTGATCCGGGAACTGGCAAAAAAACACCCGGTCGTTATTGTTGAACATGATCTCGCCATTCTCGACATGTGCGCAGACACGGTCCATGTGGGTTATGGCAAGCCGGCGGTCTTTGGCATTATCACACGCCCCAAAGGAGTGAGGGTCGGAATCAACCAGTACCTTGATGGTTACCTTGCCGAGGAAAATGTCAGGTTCCGAACGTCGCAGGTGGTCTTTGAGAAACGGGCGCACGAAAAGGGGTCTGCACGTCAGGATCTTGTCGAAATTCCGGCAATGACGAAACGGTATGAATCATTTCAGCTCACCGTTTCCGGTGGCACCATACGGGGTGGTGAGGTGCTCGGTGTAGTGGGCGGGAATGGCACCGGTAAAAGCACGTTTGCGAGATTGCTCGCCGGCGTTGAGAAACCCGACACCGGTTCCATGCCCATCAGTCTTCGGATCTCGTACAAACCCCAGTACATGAAGGCAGACTCTTCAGACACGGTTGAGATGCACCTGCGGCAGATCACCACGAGGTTCGATACCTCACTCTTCCAGCACGAGATCATCGGGCCTTTGTCCCTCCAGCAGATTCTCTCATCTCCTGTTGATACCCTGAGCGGCGGGGAACTCCAGCGCCTCGCAATTGCCACCTGCCTCTCGCGCGATGCCGATCTCTATATCCTTGATGAACCGAGTGCCCACCTTGATGTTGAGCAGCGCGTGAACGTAACAAGGATGATCAAACACCACGCCGAGGGAAAGGAAGTGAGCATCCTTGTCATCGACCATGATATCTACCTCATCGATATGATCAGCGAACGAATCCTTGTTTTCGAGGGAGAGCCTGGTGTACTGGGAACAGCAGCCGGTCCTTTTGACATGCGCGCCGGTATGAACAGGTTTTTACGCGAGCTCGGAGTCACGTTCAGGCGCGACCAGAGCGGCAGGCCGAGGATCAATAAACCCGAGTCCTTCCTTGACCGGGAGCAGAAAGCGCTGGGCGATTACTATTATTATACGGCATAAGACTCCTGACAACGGATATTTTATTATAACAGCGCTCAATGTTCCATATATGGTTCGGGGAGAGCGGCTCTCTGATGCGATCGTCTACAACAAGATGAATCTCTTAAAAAAGGATTTTTTCGGGTACATTGAAAAAAATACCAGCAAGGTCGATGCGAACCTCCCGGTTTTTTTCGGGTATGTCGTATCAGCCCTTGAAAATTCCTTTCCCGATATCTCCGATGAGTCCTATGACGATTTCATTGACAGTATCACCTTCAAAACACTCGATGTGAGCAGCAGCATCAATGATTTTGAGTATGTAAAGAAGGTTATCCTGAATGCATTGCGTTTAAAAAAGAAAAAAGACGCCGATATGGGCATTAATATTGTCGTGGGACTGAAACTGCTGAAGATCGGTGACGGTGCACACGCACTCGAATACCTGCGAAATTACTGGAATCTTGATGTGATGCTGGGTGCTGCAGTCGCCCATTGCTATTATGCGCTCTCCTTGCGCGAATATACCGAGGAGGAACGGCAGAAAAAATCACGCCCCGGTGAAATGGAACTACTGGCGCGCGAGAAGATGATCGAACTGTCCCGCAAGAAACCTCCCCTGCAGAAGCTCCCCCAGCTGGAGCTTGAAGATACGGCATTTCTGGATAAGATCTTCTGGCAGATGATATTCCAGTCCCTTGAATGGTTCCCCAGCGAAGCGTGGTTTGTTACGATCGGGCTTGAAAAAGCAAAAATATCCAATAACAGCGAGATGAGAAAACGGCTTCTTGAGATTGGAGCCGAGCAGTTCTATAACGATATCAACTTCCTGCGGGAGATGTTCTACTACAAACTGGAGAGCAAGGATGCGGGGGGTGCCGCCGGTGTGGTCAACCAGTTAATCAGGCAGTATCCTGACAACCTTGAACCGATTTTTCTGGGGCTCAAGCTCTCACTTCTTACCACAAAGAAGATCACATATTCCAGTTTCAGGAAACTGGCCTTAACAAAAGGTATGCCGGTGTATGTGATCGGGCTCTTTGATTTTGCATTTGATCTGTTAAACAAAGACAATAAAGAGGCGCTCGGGAACCTGGCGGATATTGAAAAGAATTTCCCGCATCTGGAATATTATCTTTTGATCCTCCGGTACCTGGCAAAGGACTTTTTTTCTGAAGATGAGTCCCGAAAGAAAATGGCAAAGAAAGCCATCCTCGATTCCATCGAAAAATTTTGTATCGAAGTGATAAGGAACAAAGAACCCCTGCGGTGATGCAGGGATCTTGTGCATATCTTCTATCCCTGCTGACTCTTTTTTGGCTCTGGAGAAATCATCGTTTTTCATAACGTTCTTGGAGTAATCAATCGTCGCTGTAAGCGAGGATTGATGAGAGAAATCATTAAATGATTTCGATTTGTTTGCCGTTCCCGCAGGGAAGGGCAAACTGGAGAAGAT
>CAZVFG010000036.1:0-6714 GCA_964626125.1 uncultured Methanoregula sp. | reverse complement strand
TAAATGATTTCGATTTGTTTGCCGTTCCCGCAGGGAAGGGCAAACTGGAGAAGATGTCCGTCAGGACATCTTCGGGCTGTGACAAAGGAACACGAGAAGATCTCCGTCAGGATATCTTCGAGTTGTGACAAAGGAACACGAGAAGATGTCTCAGGACATCTTCGAATTTCGCCCGTCTCTGGGGGCATCCTTTGGTTATGATAATACGTCATGACCAAATATCCAGATATCACTGTTTGATTTGAGAGAAGAGGGAATTTCCTAAGGATACCAATGTATCGTTGCATAAATTGGTGGATCCAATTGAGGAATCACCTTTTTTTATCAAAGCAAAAAGGTCAACGACGGTCCGTTATGCAGATATCTTTGCCTGACCCGCTCTACTGTTTATTTTTTCCTGGTTTTCATGGTATGTCTGATGAATCTGATACCTTTTGTGGTCAGTTGTAGTTCTCTGCGCGTTGCCACGATTTCTGCAATTCCAAGGTTCAGGATCTTGTCATAGATTGCATCCAGCTGCCTTTGGGGAATGTTTAATATTTTTTCGATAGCGCGCGAGTCCATACCGCTGTATATGAGCATCGCCACTTCCTTGTCAAGGGTGTCGGATTCACGGTTCTTTTTAGCGATTCTTGTCGTTATATCTTTTAAGAACAAAGAGAACTTCTGCAGGGTGGGGAGCGGGCAGAGTACCTCGCTGGATATCACTTCCCCGGATATGACGTGATCGATCCGGATCATGTCAGTTAATGTACCCTTCAGGTGAGTTTTTGTCATTTCGATCGCAGTCACATCGGAAATCGGTACACAGACCTGCCTGTTCTCGGTTACGAACCAGATGCCACTGCTGACAACAACAATGCTGCCTTTTTCCCACGACGTATCCTTGGCCGGGATGCCGTTTCGAATCGCCATTGGTCTGAAGTACGCAACCATGCGAAAAGCGGAACAGGATTTCAGGATCAGTTTTTTTAAAATTTCCAGAACCTTATCGACGGATTTGATTTGTAATGTCGTTTCTATCTTTTCTTTTGATGTGATGATCAGGGTGCGGTGTTTTTCGGCAAGGTCGATGATCGAAGAGAATGGCACTTCAAGATTGACCGGGGGAGGGATGACAAATCCGATTGCGCTGATCCCGATATTTGTCACGACCCAGGTATTGTCGTGCTCGATCTTGACTGGCACATCTTTCATACCGGACTCTCCGGAAAACGCCCGCGATTTCCTGAATACTGAAAAGTAACTTTTGTTTTTCGGTATAAGAGGATTGCTTCTTTGTGTTATGACAGCTTTGTCTTACTTTTTTTATCTGCAACTGCACTGAGTCCCAAATAAAGGTCGGAGAGTTCCTCCTCAATCTCTTTCGCTCCCGGCGGTTTGATCTCTTTTAATTCGCGCAGCAGGCTTACGTCCCTTTTCTTTTTTGCGATCCTGATATCGGCTGCAATGGAACTCACCATCTCATCATCAGCAGAGACAGGAGTGGTGAATACCGTCATGTCAGCCGGTTCACCTGCACGGGGATGCATGCCCGGAACCAGGGGGGCGGGACTGACAGTTGCTGTCAGTTCCGTGGTCACCTGCGGTTCCGGTGCCGGCGTCACTGGTTCGGGAAGGGCGGGGGGTGGGGGACTTGCGGTATCCGGCTCCTCCTCCCATGTGTCATCGTCGAGTTCCACAGAATCGAGATCAAGGGTATCAAGTTCATCAAGGTTCTGGTCGATGGTGTCGGCTCCTTCAAAGCCGGTGAACTCATCAAGGTCCGGTTCATTTGATGCGGTCTGTTCCTGCCCTTCTGTTGTGACCTCCCGGTCTGTTGTGACTTCCTGAGGTGGAATCGGGATATCCGATTCCCCGATTGTTACACCGGATGATCCCTGTACATGGGGCGGGGTCGAATCCAGCGGGGGGGTGTCCGGGCTGATTCCGGTGCCCTTTTTTTCCTCCTCATCAGCGGTATCAAGAAGTCCGGACTCGAGTTCATCACTGGAAAGCGAGAGGAACGGGTCATCGACGCGGGGAGATGGTGATCCTGCCATTGCGCTGCTGCTGCCCGGTCCACGGGATTTTGCCTCTTTTTTCCCCCCTGATTCCGGTGTCAATTCCCCTGCAAGTGCAAGGGCGGATACGTTCACTTTTTCACGGGCCGGTTTATCGACCAGCTTCTCATTCTCGTCAACAGGCTTCCTCTCAGGTTTTTTCCCTGTCCGGAGCATTGTCCCCAGTGATCTGAATGATGAAAAGAGGGATCTCAGATCAGGGGAAAAACCCCTTTTTCTGTCTGCGCTTTTTTTTTCTGGGATCTCAAACGACTCTACTCTCAATTCCATGGTCTTTTGAGGTTCTGCTACTTTTTGTTCTGCGATTTTTATGTAGGTTTTATTCTCTTTCTGTCTCCTGATAAATGAGATTTTATTCAAATTGAGGATCGATAATTTCACTTCAGAAGCGGTCGCCGGACTGAAGAGGACAAGCAGGAGGAAGCCGATAACGGTAACGAGGACGATGATGAAGAGCAGTGGCAGGTTGAACAGGATTAAAACTGTTCCTATAATTACCATGATGATGAAGATCAAAAACCTGCGAAGACTACCTCTCATCGCTCCCCCGCTCTCATACCCCCGGTCCTGACATGGAGGTCAGTGCCTCGGGGTTGAAGAACACGCCCACAACCATTGGTATTACCAGGAACGCCAGTCCGGTCAACAAACAGAATATCGCGGTGTAGAAGTAAACCATGTACCGATCCCCGCCGCCCACGATTTTGGCAATAATGATGTTTGCCACCGTGAGGATGGTCAGGATGATCACGACATAGGTACCCATCACATCCTCGGGAAAGTTGGTGAACATATTGAGCGAACCCCCAACCGCACTTCCCACAGATGCACCGGAAGCCCCCCCGCCTGCGCCAGAGGCTTCCTGGAAATGTGCCATCATGGATGCGACAGAGCCTGTCAGTACCACCATAATCCTGTACAGGGCAATAAAGATGCCAGCCATGACGACATGCATGGGGAGCAGCATTAAGAAAAAACTCTTTGAGAGCATCTCCCTTTTTTCCCGCAGGAGCACCTGGTCATGCATCGATGTGCTGACAATCTTTCCGATGGGTTCGGGCGGACCCCCGAGCCTGACGGTATCAAGGTAGATATTAAGGTACTTATAGATCAGTTCGCTGCCCGATTCCCCGATGAAGCGATCCCATATCTGCCGGTTGTCAAGCCCGAGGTTCATCTTGGAATATACCGAGTTGATGAGCGGCTCTAAGGCCATGAAAGATTTATGATCGATTGCTCTCAGGGCATAGACGGCGGTGGTTGCCTTTCCCCCCATCACGGCACCAAAACTCTTGATAAATGTGGCAAAATCGTTGTCCCGGAGCGTGATGTTGTGGTCATCAATAAACCCGATCATGCCCAGCGGTGCCATCAATATGCCGATCAGCATGAAGATCAGCCCTGCTGAAACGCCCAGAATCGCAAGGACCAGCGCGATCACGATGGTGACCGGAACGATAATCCTTTCCATCGCGTGGATGGTATCCTGCTCTTTTGATGACCTCCCCGGCAACCCGTGCGATTTCTGATCTTCCGGCACGGACTGGTACATCATCATAATCCCGGCACAACTGATGGCAAGGATGATCCCATACGACATATTCAGGGTCCCCTCCATTCCCACCGGCGAATAGATTGCCACGGAGATCATGATGGTAACGGCAATCACGGTACCGGCAAGGAGCATTGCCACATAGGCATCACCCCACTTCTGCAATAGTTCGAAACCCTGTTCGTACTGATTGCGGTACGCGCTTCGGACGGTGTTGATCTCACCCATTAAAAATTCTTCATCAGGGATATTGGAGTTGATTGCGGTCGAATACCGCAAAAGCATCATCTGGAGCATCTCATTTTTTGTCCGTTCGGCAACAAAACTCAGGGATTCCGCATAGCTGTAGTTCCACTTTTTCACATACGTGTTGACCCGCGCGATGTAGGGCGAGGAGATATATTCCCTGCGTTCAGCGGTATTGCCAAAGATCTCGGGGCGTGTCGCGTTTGCATGGGCAAGCGATGCCATGTAGGTCGTCATGAAAAGGAGGTTGGGCCCCATCTTCCTGTTCTCGATCATGTGGGCGATCCGCTCCCTGAATGATGCAATGCTGGATTCAAACGGAAGCGAACTGCCTCCCTGCAATCCACGGAGACGGTTCTTGACATTCTCGAACATGAGGATCAGACCCCGATCGTGAGGAGCCCCTGCTTTTTGATCTTGGTGATCATATGGAAGAGGTCCCAGAACTTGGCGTAGCCGGCTTTGTGGAGCCGTTCGAGGATCTTTGCCCTCCTCTCGACCTCGAGGTAAATCTCGGCTTTCTTGCTGTCGGGAAGCCCCAGCATGGTGGCGATCTTATTTTCGAGAAGGTAGGAACTCCCCCTGCCGGTCCAGACAAAGGTATCGGTCAATGGCTCCCAGGAAAACATCTGGACAAACGTGAAGCCTCCGGTCTCTGCATCAAACCCGACCAGTTCGTTGCAGCTGGTCATCCGGCGCACGGTCTGCCCGTCGGGGCGTTTTACCGCGCTCGTCAGGATGATGAGATTTAAGTTGTCGACATAGGTCTTGGGGATGTTGATCGGGTCCCCGCAGAGACGCTGGATCAGTTTCTCGACCGATGCTGCGTGGAATGTGCTCATGACCGGGTGCCCGGTCTGCATTGCGGAGAACGCAACCGACCCCTCAATCCCCCGGATCTCACCCACGATGATCTGGTTGGGGCGCTGACGGAGAGCCGCTTTGAGCAGGTCATACATGGTGACCTCGCCGCTTGTCCCCGACGATTCTCCTTTGCCTTTGGCAAGAGCTACCTCGCGCACCCAGTTCCGGTGGGGGAGGTTCAATTCGGGGGTATCCTCGATGGAGACGATCTTGTTTTCCGGCGGAATAAACGTGGTAATGGCATTGAGCAGGGTCGTCTTGCCGCTTGCCGTTTCACCGGAGACAAATACGGACATCCCGTACTCTACACAGATCCAGAGATAGGCGGCGGCCATGTAGTCGATCCCGCCATTTTCGACAATGTTGAGGATTGAAAGAGGGACCTCGTTCACCTTGCGGATGGTGAAGTTGCTCCCGTGTTTGCTGATGTCAGTACCGTAGATAATGTTGATACGGGAACCGTCCGGGAGTGTCGAATCGACCACCGGGTTGCGGTAGGTGATGGGGCGTTTGATCCGTTCGGCGATCTTGATGACAAAATCGTCCAGCTCGCTGGAGACCTTGAATTCAATGACCGATTTGAGTCCCTTGAAGATCTTGTGTTCGATGAAGATCGGCCCGACACCGTCGCAGGAGATATCTTCGATATAGGGATCGGAAAGGAACGGTTTTAACGCTCCCATATCGATCTTGTCGCGGATCAACAGGTACTCGATCGCACGGTACTCCGGTTCCGTGAGGATGAATTTACCCTCCGGGGTCACCGGGATGTATTTTAATGACTTCTTCTGCTTGTGCACCTTTTGTGTAGTAAAATCGGTTTTCAAGAACTTGTTGATCCTGCCTTTTATGTCTGGCTTTTTCTCGTCGCCTATGGTGAGTGCCTTGATATCGATATTTTTTGGTTTGATGACGGCAATTGTGGCAAGCATTTTTGTTATTGTTTCAGCCCGTTCCCGGTCGGTCCGGGGGTCAGTATCGAGACCGTCAATGACATCCACCAGTTTTGACTCGATGGCGGGCATGAGATCAAAGACGGAATGGAGGAATGAGGGTTCGATGGGGATATAGTAGTTGCGCACGTCATCAGGATCCGGAAGGATGTGGACAAAGGTGTCCTCGTTGACCGGATAGATCAGGTTCGGGGCTTTCATGGTGCGGAGTTCTGGTTTCAGTTCCGAGAGAAAGAGCGGGATGCCGTAGGTGTTGACCGGGAAGATCGTGAGGTATTCGAACAGGTGGGGGTTCGTCCTGATGTATTCCTTGGCATTGGCCGGCAGCATCTTGTAGAGTGCGGTTGATTCGATATCGCCATAAATATCGGTTGCGTCATCGACCGGCTCGGGTTTGAACGGGAGGTTGGTGGTTACCGAGAGAGTGCCCATGTCACACCTTTGCAAAGCTCATCGGAATTACCTTCATGCCATAACCGGGATGGACTTCAAAGCTTACAAGGTTTGCTGTTGTCTTTCTTGCACCATGAACTTTCTGCACTTCCATCACCATGACATATTTGTCCCCGACAAGGGCTTTCTTCATCATCAGGTGCGCATCGGAGATCGAGCGTATGCGTACCAGCGTGTCCTCCTCAAATGCATAGGTATGGAGCGTGACAAGGATCGTCTTTCCGTGATCGGCAAGCGATTTGCAGCTGGTAAAAAATGACAAAATGGTATCCGTGTTACAATATTCGGTGAACAGCGTAAGGGAATCGATGATGATGACCTGTGCCGGGCTGTTTTTGACATTCCCGATCAGGCACTCGAGGACATTGTCCATCTCATCTTTTGTCCATTCAAAGCCCACCACATGCAGGGGGAACACCCGGAGGTACCCCCATGCGAAATATTCAGACACGTCTAAGCTCATCGATTCCATCTGCTTGACAAAACTCTTGGTGGTATTCTCGGTGGTGAAGAGGTCGACCGAAAGCCCCTGTCGCATCGCCCCGTACATGATCTGCTGGGTGAGCACGCTCTTTCCCGTATC
>CAZVFG010000035.1:4392-13304 GCA_964626125.1 uncultured Methanoregula sp. | reverse complement strand
TTTTCATAACGTTCTTGGGGGCTTCGCCCCCGCCACTGCGGCAGCCCCCCTTGCGATATCCGTCGAAAACCGGTTCATCACGGACTCTGGTAATGATGTGAGATCAGGGATTTCTCTAGAGCCGATTTTTTCACTCTTTTATGATCAGGATTCCAAAGACTATCAGCATCAGACCGATGAGCAGACCAACAATACCGATGAGCCCTTTCACAACAGCGATTGCATCGGGAAGGAATATCCAGATTGCATAAACGCCAAGGATCAGGAGAATAATCCCGATAAGCAACGCTCCAATTCCTGCTTTATCCATACTCTTACCTCAATTATTTTCTTCTGAATTTGATGTATTAAGTCTATTGTTGTATTCAGGGTACCTTGTTCCGGAATTGACAGGTTTTTAACGATTTCCAAGGGTAGGGAAGCACAATTAAGAGAAGTACTGCACCAGCGACAGGAACCGGAATTGTACCGATGGCTGCGGCAAGTGAGTAGTAGTCGGCAATCATCCCATTAACAGCGACTCCCAGTCCCCCAAATCCTATTGCCAGCCCGAGCATGATGCCTGAGGCAAGACCCACATTCTGCGGAAGAAGTTCGTGTGACATGGCAACGGCGACAGCGAATGTCGACCAGAGCGCAAAGCCGAATAAGAAGAGTGCGATGATCGCCACAATACCCGAGCTCGCAAAAAAGAGGTAGAACGCCGGGATCGAGCATACAAGCCCGAATACCATGAACTCTTTTCTCCCGTACCGGTCGGAGAGGTGCCCCCCTACAATCTGCCCTCCAACACCGGAGAGCAGCATGAGGGTGATAATTGCTGTCGCCGTAACAAGGTCATAGCCCTGTGTGACCAGATACAAGGGCAGGAAGGTGATGGCAGCAAAGATCGCCCATGCCCGCAGGACGGAGGTAACCATCAGGATCATGAAGGGTTTTTTTGAGGGATTGTCCCCGCGTGATGCGTCTGGTGCAGTGTGTGCCGCCGATGCCCCGGCGATCCCCCCAGGGAGGAGATAGCGCAGCGCAAATGCCATGATCAGCGCCGGAAAGATGAGGAGAAGGAGCCCGGGAAGGCCGAGCCACCAGACGAGCACTCCGGCAAGTACCGGGCCGACTGCGTAACCGAGATTCCCGCCCACGACGAAATAGGAGGTGATCCTGCCCCGGTTCTCGCTCGTGCAGAGACGGCTGACGAGGCTTAACGCTGCCGGGTGGAAACAGGCATGCCCTAGGGCTGCAAGGACGGCAAAGAGCATGATCATATAGTAGTCGTGAGCGATGCCCATGAGCGCGACAAAGACCGCGGAAATGAGGAGGCTGATACTCACGTGCACGGAAAGTCCTTTTGTATCCGAGAGCCAGCCGAGCACCGGCTGGGTAAAGGAGGACGTGACGTTGTACGCAGTGATCAGCAGCCCGGCAGCGAAGTATGTATACCCGTTATTGAGAATGAGCAATGGCAGGATGGCAGGAAGCACCGGCATATAGATGTCGGTGACAAGATGGGCCGCTGCCAGTCCGGTAACAGTCCTTTTTACGCCCCGGGGTTCGTGAATCGTTTGCTGATCAACCGTAGGATCTCGACCTCGATGTCCTGTATGTCTTTGGTATGGAAGGAAAAGGTGCGTTTGATGGGAAACACCCCGCCGACTTTTTCGGTGATCTCTGCTCTTCCTGCCGTGTAGGTCTCTATAAATTGGGTTGACCCTGCATTAAAGATACCGTAGGTGACCGGAGCCATCTTCAGTGCGAGATCGATGAACGGGCGGTCTGCGTGCGCCTGCTGCGCACCAAATGGCGGGTTCATGATCACCGTGTCACAGGTGGCGATGCGTCCGGGAAGTGCAGCATCCCGCACGTCTGCAACGATGAATTCAACATCAGCACCGAACGGGGCAGCATTTGCTTTTGCTACTTCAACTGCTTTTTGATCGATCTCAACTCCTTTTACCGTTGCAGCGCCAAGTAAGGCCGCGCCAATCGCAAGAATACCGGTGCCGCTCCCGAGATCGCACACGGATTTCCCTTTGATATCTCCTCTCATCAGGGCATGGTAGAGAAGCCGGGCGGCGAGAGGCGCTGGTGTGGGGTACTGCTCGAGCGCTGCCTGGGGCCGGGGGAATCCGCTCAGGCGCTGGAGGGTCATTTCCAGATGCTTCAGCTTCATGCGATCTCGTCGATAGAGTAATCATCCCAGGACCGCACGCCACAGAGGATCTCATACTCCTGCGGTGAGAGTACAGGCACCGGGAAGCGCACCTGATCGTCATAGGCGAGCCTGGGACAGGCAGTATTCACGAAAGCGGCAAACCCGAGATTCAGAAGTTCGTCCGGGCTGACCTTCTGCATCGTGATGATGACTGCATGCGGTGAGAGCGCCGCAAGCCGCTTTGCAAGCGCCATCCGCTGCTGCCCGCTCTTGGTGCTCACGATGATGCCGATGGTTTTGGCCCCCCTCGCCCTTTCCATTACCGCGAAGCGCCGGCGTTTGAGTTCATCGCCGCTGACCTCCTGCGCTATACCGGTGAGGGGGTCGAGTGCGATCACCCGTGCACCGGTGGCAAGTGAGATCCCGATGGGATGGAAGAGCCCGGTGCCGACAAACAGGATCTCATCTGCATGCGTCGCTCTCGCCGCGGCAAAACTGCATCCAAGCACCTGCCCGCGGTATGGCGTGCGTCCGCTTCCCAAGGCGACATGTACATCGATCCCTTTCGACTGGAGGAATGTCTCCATCGATGGGATCAGGTGGACATGCTGAATGGTAGTGACAAGCCCCACCGCTTTTCCTTTGAGAAGCAGCAAAGCGTTTTCCAGGATTGAGATGTCAACATCAATGGGGTACGGCTCAAAGATCACATTGTGCCGGTCATCGACCGCTGCATGCCCGAAATGAACGAGGACATCGGCAAATGACAGGGTATCAAGTGCCAGATCGCATGCACCGTAGCAGGGATTTCCGCTTACAATCACGTCAAAACCCGCATCTTTCAATTCAGTTACGACCTCCGCTGCCCGCCGCTTCAGGCCCTCAGGGAACTGGAGGGCGACCTTTTTTGATCCCCTTTGTTTCAACGTTCTGATAAGGTCAGAGGTGCCGTTCAACCACATGCACCTTTTCAGTGACATTGATTTTGACAAGCGATTTGTAGGGACGCCCGATGGAAGGATCGCCCCGCTGGATTGCGATACAGACGTCAACCACGTCAGCACCTGCAATTTCCAGAGCCTGCAGGAGAGCCCGCATGGTGCCGCCAGTACTGATGACGTCATCGATGATGACGACCCGGTCGCCTTTCGTGATGCCGTTGAGATAGAGTTCTCCCTTTGAGTAGCCGGTAGCCTGATGGACAGCGATCTCATTCGGTAGTCTGTATTCTCTCTTGCGCATGATCGTCATCGGGATATCGGTCATTGTCGAAAGCACGGATCCGATGTGGATGCCCATGGCCTCCACGACAACGATCTTGTCGATGTTGTTGAGATCCAGCATTTTTACCATGGCGCAGCAGACTTCACGTAAAAGCGCCGGGTCGACTACTGGCACCCCATCAGTGATCGGGTGGATAAAATAGTTATAATCACCCCGCTTTACCATGGGGCAGGTCTCAAGAGTCTGAACCAGTCTGTCAAGCATACATTTCACCAATATCTTTAAGGAACGCTTCGATACGGTCGCGGTGGACGTGGGGCATGCAGACGATTCGCAGGTGCCCCCGGCGGGTCCATGACACCTTCCACCGGCCAGGTACGTCATTGCAGATAAATGTCGCCACGTTCACATCGGGTGTCACCGCTCTTTTTATCCCGAATGTCTCCATCCCGTCAATTAACCGCCGCGTGTTCTTCATGCAGCCGGAGACAACCGCACGCATCCCTTCAACGCCAAGGTAATCCAGTACCGCAAGTGCACCTGCCACCGGAGCGCCGGGGCGGGTTCCGGACAATGTGAACTCCTGTCTGACCGAGAGGTATGGCGTATCGATGTTGAGTCTATTGAGCATATCCGGCTCCCGGGTCAGCAGGCACCCGCACGGGATGGTGCTCATGCCCATCTTGTGGGGATCGACAGCGATGCTGGTGACACCGGGCAGTGAAAAGTCAAACTGGATCTGGCGGTCAAGGAACGGGATCACCATACCGCCAAATGCTGCATCGACATGGAAAAAAATGTCCATTTCTGACGCGATTGCAGCGAGTTCTCTGATGGGGTCAACCATGCCGTACTCGGTGGTGCCGGCAATTCCGACAAGGCAGATCGTGTGCCTGTCGATAATTTCTGATGCTTTTGTTGCATCCATTTTCAGGGTTTTGTCCAGCGGTACGGTGCGTAACTCGAGGCCGAGGATATCACATGATTTTTTAAATGAGAAATGGGCGGATTCAGGGACCACCACGTTGGGTGAGACAGTCTCCCTGTTCATCTCCTTTGCGAGCCTGAGTGCCTGGATATTGGACTCTGTGCCCCCCGATGTCGCATATCCGCCCGCTGCGGGAAGGTGAGAAAGTGTTCCCAGGCGCTCGATAAGCAGCCGTTCCAGTGACGCAGTGCCGGGAAAAAGCCCCGGGTCCCCCAGGTTGGTCTCCATGAACATGTTGTGCGCCTTCACCGCGATCGGGTGGGGGGGTGTGCACATGGAGCTCAGAATATAATTGTGGTCCAGATCCTCCTCTTTTTTTTGCGCAAAAAAGTAAAAGAGGTCTTCTTCTGACAGCCCTTTATTCAGCATTACGGGTTCTCGCGGCCTCAAGGATGATGTTTTGTTCCGTGCGGGCTACCGTCATACGGATCTTCGCAATCGCATCGATGTTTGCCGAGACGCTCGCAATGCCATGCTCGACAAGCCACTCCACCATCTTGGGGTCAGAGCCGGCCTGTCCGCAGATGGAACACTCGACACCGTATTCACGACATGTCTGGATCGCGTTGTGGATCAGGTGGAGCACGGCAGGGTGTTTGGGCTGGTACATATCGGCGACGTTCTCGTTATTCCGGTCGATGGCAAGCGTGTACTGGATCAGGTCGTTGGTGCCAAACGAGGCGAACTTAATCCCGCAGGTGAGAAAGTCTTCGATGAGGATCGCACTTGACGGGATCTCGATCATGATCCCGAGCGTCACGTTCTCCACATCCACACCCCAACCCCGCATCATCTCCTTTGCCTGTACGAACTGGTCGGGATGTGAGACCATGGGGAACATCACGCCGAGGTTATCGTAGCCTTCCTTCCAGAGCTGTTTGAATGCCTCAACCTGCAGCCGGAACTGGTCGGGGCTCTGGAGGTCGCGCCGTATCCCCCGCCACCCGAGCATGGGATTGTGCTCATGCGGCTCGTTCTCCCCGCCCATCATGTTCCGGAACTCGTCAGTCGGTGCGTCGAGGGTTCGCACCCATACCGATTTCCCCGGAAACGCGTCCAGCACGATCTTGATTCCGTCGTGCAGCTCCCTGACAAATTCTTCTTCCCGGTGGTTGGTGATAAACCAGCCCGGGGTCTTGTTAAGCCCGAGGATCAGGTGCTCGATCCGAAGCAGCCCGACACCGTCAGCTCCCGTTGCCGCCGCCCGGGCCGCCGCCTCGGGAATTGAGACGTTCACTTTGACGCTGGTGGCGGTGATGATCGGTGCTGATCCGATTCCGACCTGCTGTGATGAGGCCTTCTCTTTCTGCACCGGCTGCTCGATCACTCCTTCGTAGATGAGCCCTCTCTCTCCATCTACGGTGACCAGTTGCCCTTCTTTCAGCAACGATGTTGCGTTCTTTGTCCCGACAACCGCCGGGGTCCCAAGTTCCCTGCTCACGATCGCGGCATGGCAGGTCATCCCGCCTTCGTCTGTCACGATGGCAGCGACTTTCTTCATCGCCGGCACCATGTCGGGATTCGTCATACGGGTGACAAGGATGTCCCCCTCTTTTACGCCGCCGGTGTCCTTGACGTCCCTGATGATGGCGACCTTGCCGGACGCGATCCCCGGTGATGCCCCCTGGCCCTGGACGAGGATTTTGTGGCTCTCTTTTGCACCTGACTTTTCTGCAGATGTACCTTGTCCACTTTTCTTTGTACCGATGGTGGTGATGGGGCGGGACTGGAGGATGTAAACGGCATCCCCGACAATCCCCCACTCGACATCCTGCGGGACGCCGTAGTGATTCTCCGCAATCTTTCCGTACATCGCGAGCTTTTCAACCTCCGCATCTGAGAGCACCTGAACATCCTGGCGCCCGGTTGCCACATCCATGACTTTTGTCCCGTGTCCGCCATCTGCAATGATCTCTATTTTTTTGTTTGATATGAGCCGGTTGACAATCTTCTCTGTCCGCTGGTCAAATTCGTATTTGTCCGGTGAGACCGACCCGGAGACAACCGATTCGCCCAGTCCCCATGAACCTTCGATAATGGTGAGTGGTTCACCCGTGATGGGATGGGAGGTGAACATCACACCGGCTTTTTCCGAGTTGACGAGCTGCTGGACAACGACGGCAATATTGACCGTATGGTCATCGAATCCCTGTTTTGCGCGATAATAAATTGCCCGGGCGCCATACAGGGATGCCCAGCACTTCTGGACTGCAGTGAGCAGGGCAGCTTCACCCCGGATATTAAGAAATGTCTCCTGTTGCCCGGCAAAACTTGCATCAGGAAGGTCTTCCGCGGTTGCGCTTGACCGGACCGCGACTACAAGGTCATCGGATGCCATCCTGCGGTATGCTTTTTTCACTTCGTCACGAATAGCTACAGGAACCTTGGCTTTCAGCACCAGTCCTTTGGCGGTCTCAGCCGCTTTCTCCAGCGCATCGTTGTTCTCCACATCAAGGCGGTCTAACGAATTGTATACTTTCTGTTCAATACCGGTCTCGACAAGAAAGCGCCGGAACGCCTGAGCGGTTACAACAAATGCCTTGGGCACAGGAAGACCGATGGACGACATCTCGCCCAGCGATGCCCCTTTTCCTCCTACCGAGGTGATATCTTCCTTTCTGATCTCTTCAAGCCACAGGATGTTGGGGACAGTGTTCATGGTCGCACCACTTATGATCTCATCGCATGTCTGTTTAATAATTATCATAAACTTCTCATGTCGGTGTGCATCAGAAAATAAAAAATCCGGTTCCAATTCCCCCTGTCATGAAGTTCCACCACTACAACGATTTGAGACTTTTTCCTGATCAGAATAAGAACAAATCTGATTAGGTATGGCGCAGATACTGTATGGGTTTTATGGCAGATTTCAGGGTGCTTGTCAGCGATCCGCTGGCGGAGGAAGGGCTTGAGATCCTCAGGAAGGCGTGCGACGTTGATATCAAAACCGGCCTTTCTGAGGATGAGCTCTGCAACATCATCGGGGAGTATGATGCCCTGCTCGTACGCAGCGGCACGGAAGTGACCGCGAAGGTGATTGAGGCGGGGAAACAGCTCAGGTTTATCGGGCGTGCAGGTGCCGGCGTGGACAATATCGATACTGATGCAGCGACACGCTGCGGTATTATCGTTGCAAACGCCCCGGAGGGCAATACCCTCGCCGCTACCGAACATACGATGGCGATGATGCTCTCGCTTGCACGGAATATCCCTCAGGCTACTGCGAGCCTCAGGAAGAAGGAGTGGAAGCGTTCAAAGTTCATGGGTTTTGAACTCAACGACAAGACGCTTGGTATTGTCGGGTTCGGGCGGATCGGCAGGGAAGTGGCAAAAAGGGCGCTTGCACTTGACATGCGGTGCGTTGCCTATGACCCGTTCATCACCAAGGAGCGGGCAGCCCAGCTGGGTGTTGAGATGATGTCCCTTGAGGGTCTTTTCAGTGTCGCGGACGTGATCACCGTGCACACCCCGCTCATCAAGGAGACCAGACATGTCATCAACGCAAAGAGCATTGCTACCATGAAGGATGGCGTGCGGATCATCAATTGCGCACGGGGGGGTATCATTGATGAGAAAGCGCTGTACGATGCGATCAGGAACGGCAAGGTTGCGGGAGCAGCGCTCGATGTATTCGAGACTGAACCACCGCTGGAATCCCCGCTGCTCACCCTTGACCAGGTCATCGTGACCCCGCACCTTGGTGCAAGCACGGTGGAAGCGCAACTGAACGTGGCAGTTTCGGTCGCAAAGCAGTGCATTGAGGTCCTCAGGGGCGGTGCGGCGAAGTATGTCGTGAACGCGCCCATGATCCCCCCTGAACAGGCGGAAGTGCTCGAACCATTTGCAAACCTGGCAGAAAAGATGGGCAGGTTTGCAATCCAGATTGCCAGCGGACGACTCTCATCGGTTGAACTGATCTACGGCGGAGAACTCAGCGCGTTTTCCGGGAGCCTGAAATTTGTCACCCGTCTCGCCTTGAAAGGACTGCTCGACCCGATCCTGCAGCAGCCGGTCAACATCGTGAATGCCGAGTTCATCGCAAAGGAGCGGGGCATTGCGATCAGCGAGACGGTCACGCAGGAATCTTCCGGTTTCAAGAACCTCATCACCCTGCGGATCAAGACCGACACGTCGGAAGAGACGGTGAGCGGTACGGTCTTTTTCAAGGGCAGGAGCCGGATCGTTGCGGTCGGCGGATATACCATGGACATGATCCCCGAAGGCTATGTCATTGTCTCGCGCCACCTCGACAAACCCGGTGTGATTGGAAGGGCGTCAACAATTCTCGGGCGGTGCAGCATCAATATCGCGGGTATGCAGGTGGGGCGCATCAACCCCGGCGAAGAAGCAATCATGGTGCTGAACGTCGACAGCGAGGTCCCGCCGGAAGTTATGGACGAGATCCGTTCAATGCCCGGTATCTTTACGGCGACGTTTGCAAAGATCTCCGGTAAACTGATCTGATTAAAAATAATGAAATGACCGGTCAGGGTCACAATCAACTGTTTTTTGGGAGTTCTTCTTCGTAAACCCGGACGGGCACCGGCA
>CAZVFG010000035.1:0-4292 GCA_964626125.1 uncultured Methanoregula sp. | reverse complement strand
ATGGAACAGAATTCTTTTATACTGCGTTCACCCACCTTTAAAGCGCATTCTTCTCTTATGTGCGGGCCCGTGGTCTAGCTGGCTATGACGTCGCCTTGACATGGCGGAGATCTCGAGTTCGAATCTCGACGGGCCCATCCGTCTCTTTTTGTCTCCTGCCTTTCAATTAATATTATTCGCCCGAAAAACCATTGTACCTGCATGAAACGGTTGTTCCGTTCGAAAAAAGAGCGGATGGTTGCGGGTATATGTGGCGGAATCGGAGAACACCTCGATGTTGACCCGACAGTGATCAGGTTGATCTGGATTGTCGTAACCCTTATCTCTCTTGGTGTCGGGTTCGTGGCATATATCATTGCATGGATCATCGTTCCGGAACAGGACATGATAACGGATGGACAACCGGCCACAGGCGCAAACATTTAGTTATCCCGTTAATGACTGAGATTTCATAAGCTTTGAAAGCCAGTATGCAAGAGTATTTGATAAATAAAAAAATCCCGTCCTCCGGATTGTGATTACGTGAAGTTCCTCTTTGTTGTCTGCGGGGAAGGGCTCGGGCACTCCTCCCGCTGCCTCCACCTCGGGCATTATTTCCAGCAACAGGGGCACACCATCCATTTCGCAGCATATGGCAAGTCATTCGATTTCATCGACCAGCACGGGTGCTCGAACCTCCACCGCACGATCAGGGAAGTATGCCTTGAAGGGGAGGACGGTTTTTTCTCCCTGAAAAAGACGATCTGGTGCTCAAAATGGATTGTGCTGGATATGATCCGATCGGCACTGCGTGTCCGGCAGCTGATCCGCGAGCATGCCATTGATTGTGTTGTATCCGACACCATGTATGGCGGCGTGATCGCTGCCCGGTTTTGCAGGAACCCGGTCGTTTTTATCACCAACCAGAACCACTTCAATGGACCGGGCGGCACAACAAATCCTGTATGGAAGATCCTCAACTTCCTGATCCAGCGTTACCTCAGGCTCGCCAGCCACGTGATTATCCCCGATTACCCGCCGCCGGATACGGTCAGCGAGTACAATATCGTCGTCCCCGGAGGTGAGGAGCGCCGGTACAGCTTCACCGGGCCATTCCTTGATGTGAATCCTGAGGGTTATTTCTACTGCAAGGAATGCATATTCGCCAGTTTCGGTGGCGAACCATACAAGCTGCCAATGTATCAGATGTTAAAGTCCATCGCCGATCAACGGAAGGATCTGTTCTTCGATGTATTCTATACCGGCCCCGTGCTCCCGGAATCATCGGACAATTTCATTTCTCATGGCTATGTACCTAACCTCTATGAACATCTGGCAAGAGCGCGGATCGCGATTGTGCATGGGGGGCTCACAACCCTCCATGAGGCGCTGCTGTTTGAAAAACCCGTGCTGATCATCATGGACCCGAACCATCCGGAACAGCAGAATAATGCAAAAAAGATCGTGGACATGGGAGCAGGAACCTCAATCGACGGGAGAAGGGTGACAAAGGATGCGCTGGAGAAAAAAATTTCAAAGACTCTGGTGCTCATCCCCAAACCATTCCGCACAGAGCACGCAGGCGTGAACGGAAGGAAGAATGCATACGAGATCATCACCGCACTTGTCAAGAGCAGGCAACCTTAATGCCCATAGAACAGGAACAAGAATCAACAACTGGTGATCCGTGATGCCAGACCCGGGGGAAATCCGATCCCTAAAAATAGGAACCGGCCTCAAAGCTTGCCCTGCCTGCGGTTATAAATTAGGGTTCCATACATCGTTTCTCAATATCAATGCAGGTAATGCGTCGGTCCCCATCAGGTCCACCCGGGAAGTGTACCGCATAATTCTCATCTGCCCTGAGTGCGGGGCGCGGTATGATGTGGGATGGAAGGCACCCCTCAGCGAATGAGACCACCTGTTTATGCACGGGGGTTATCCGCCGGTCCCTGTCCCGATGAACCCGGAGACCGGCATGCGGATGTGCCCTGCCTGCCGGATCGGCCTGTGATGGTCGTCCATGGTCCTGAGATTTTTGATACCGGTGAGGCCGGCTGGCTCATCGACCGCATAAGCCCTGTCTGCACGATCGTTGCCGGTGTGATGGCGAGGACTGCAGCAGAGGAATCCTGTCTTATGGTGGAGTTCTGGGGCGAACCGCCAAGTCAGGTCATTAAAAAAATCCCGGATCCTGTTTTCCTCGCAAATCATGGGAAAACTGAGAGGTCAGGGCAGATCTTCGGTGAAATTGTCGCATCCCGGCTTCCCGGCAGGGGACTTGTGCAGGTCGAGTGTTCGAACAGGACAATCATTGTATGGGATGCCGGTGACCAGGCACTTGCCGCAGCACTTTCACACCTCACAGGCTTTGCATTAAAAAGAGGAGTGAGTACACCATGTGGTGATATGAGGGAACGGACAATCCGCGGCTGCATCCCGGGCGAACCGGTTTATGTGAACGGCATTATCATAGGGCGTGCTACTGCAGACACCGTTATACTTCGCAGTCGTGATTGCGGGGGAATCGAACCGGTAACCGGGCTTTTACCAAAAATCCATGGGATCGAAAAGCTCGGGTGTAATGGTCAGACCGATCTTTCCACCGCGTGGTGCAAGAGTGGATCGATCCGATCAGCCCCTCCACAACAAAAAGAGCAATCGCTTCGGACCGGGAACGTGGTGGTGATCGATCACTGCGGGCATGAGATCTATCAGCGGATCTTGCATGACTGCTGCGGGGTGCTCGCGATTGGTGATGATACCACGGCGGTCTGCGGGCATATATGCGCCCATCGCGGTATCCCGGTGCTTGGCATTGTTGACGGCGACCGCGACACGATCGTGACCGAGTCCTTTGCTCCGGGTTCCGTTGTGATGATGGCGCAAGAGGAACGGGATGATGATATCGGAGCGGAGGTGGCATCGATGGTCGGGAAGTTACCCGTTGTCTGGGATGAATGGGTAGGGGCAGTTCTCCGGTTGCTGGGGAACAGGGTCAGGGTGGTGGTGGATACCCGGGTGAAGCACGATGCAGTGCGCTGAGTGCAAGGGGAAGGGGATGTGCGGGCTCCCCCGCTGCCCCATCACGAGCCGGTTCTATGCCCAGCTTGCAGTAAAGCCCGCAAGCAGTTACCAGGGCAGTTCACCCTCGGTCTTTATCGGGAGTTATGGGTATCCCGGGGTGCGGGGCGGGCCGTTGCTCATCAATGACAGTGATCACCCTCCCGACTGGTTATCAAAAGGGTTTGATATTGATGACATTGTGGGCATTCGTGCCCGCACAATCCGCGGGAGTTCCGGTATATATCATTACAGCGACAATCTCCAGGAGATCGCGCTCTCCAGCAGACCCATCGATGTGGATGTTTCGTTTGAAAAACCCATCACATTTTCCCTCACCTTTGATGGAACCGTTGCACCGGTCGGGCTGTCAGGTGCCATCAAACAGATGGAGCTCATTGGAAGCGCCCGCGTCGAACGTGCTGTTGACCGGGTTACCTCGGATACTGATCTGGGGGCAACCGATGCCTGTGTCACGCTCATGGAATCGGACATTGATGTCTACCAGACTGCAAAACTGATGACCGCGGGGCTGCTGGGCCGGCGGCGGCACTTTGTACCGACCCGGTGGGCGATCACCGCAGTCGATGACATCCTTTCTGTCCGGATGAAAAAAGCAATTGCTGCATTTCATCCTCTGGAGGAGATCCAGCTCTTTTCTACAGAACTATTCGGGAACCGTATCGTCTGCATCCTGGTTCCCGGGGACTGGAAGTACGAAATGATCGAAAAATGGGGTAAACATACCCTGTGGGGCGGTGATCAGGATATCATCGTGCAGGACCGGGAGGGGATGAAAAAAAAGGGATATTCACCGATTTCAGGTGCATACTATTCAGCCCGGCTTGCAGTCTGCGAGTACCTTACCCGGGTGCGCCGGTCGGCCCGCGTGATCCTTGTCAGGAGTATTTCCAGCGATTACTGGGCGCCGCTGGGCACCTGGGTGATCCGCGAGGCCACACGGCGTGCGATGGCACAACCCCCCCATCATTGCGCCACCATGGATTCAGCCATACAAGAGGCATCTGCAAGGCTGGGTTTTTCCCAATGGGTGCATCACAGCACCCTGATCCCTGAGATGCGGACGCAGAGGACGCTCTTTTCGTTTTGCAGCATTTAACCTGCCTGACAAAAAGCGGCAGCTCAAAAATCCCGCATAATTTAAAATTGGGATCTGTAAAAATCCCTAATCAAACATCAATAAAAGGGGATAATGCTGAAACGGTTTTCCATGGATATCGCAAAGGGGG
>CAZVFG010000034.1:1917-13611 GCA_964626125.1 uncultured Methanoregula sp. | reverse complement strand
CCCCCAAGAACGTTATGAAAAACGATGATTTCTACAGAGCCGGTTCATCAAAAGATCTTTTGTTTTATGGTTCCTTATGAGCATTAAACCGGTACATCGCCCTCGAAACCCGAATTTCAAACCGACTCCCTTTTCCCGGTTCGCCATTTTCCGTGATCGTGATCATGGTGATTGCGAGGATCTCCTGGACAAGGAAGAGACCCAGCCCGGTATTCTTGCCGAACCCTTTTTTGAAAATTTTTTGTTTATCTTCGAGAGGGATACCGACCCCGTCATCTTCGTAGACCAGAATCAACCCGTTCTCATTTTCCTGGTGTGTGCACCTGATTCTGGTGAGTTTTTCACCATACCGAAGGGAGTTGTCAATAAGGTTATAGAAGACCTTCTCAAGGAGGGGATCTGCATAGATTTCGATGGTCTTTTCACAAGGTTCGATCGTGATTGAACCGGTATCCAACTGGGCAGCAGCGAACAGGATGCACTTATGCACGTTCTGCCATTCCGGTAGTTTAATTCCGATATCCTGATAGGACCGTGTGAATTCAATTTGTTTTTGGATCTCTTTGATCATGATGAGTTCTTTTTGATTATATTCAATCAGGAGGGGATCTTTGATGATATCTTTCGAAAGTTCGAGATAACCAAACAGTGCAGTGATTTTATTCAGGATATCGTGTCGTGTAACACTGTTGAGAAGCCGGAGCTTTTTATTAGTCCTTTCCAACGCGTCTTCTGCTCTTTTACGGTCTGTTATGTCATGTGCGATGGTCGACGCACCAATAACCTCGCCGCGATCATTTATTATGGGGGACAGAGACAACGAGACAGAGATCCGTCGCCGATCTTTTGTCATGTGTTCAGTTTCATTCCGCTCGATGGACTCACCCCTGCGAATCTTCTCCAGCATGGAATTAACCTCGTCTGGCAGATCCGGAGGGAGCAGCAGATTGATTGACTTACCAGTGACCTCTTGTGCAGTATACCCGTAGAGATGTTCAGCACCGTTGTTCCAATCGGTAATAGTCCCATCGAGCGTTTTTCCGATGATCGCGTCACTTGAGGATACCACCATCTCTGCCAGGTGCTTATGAATTGCCGCTTCATGAGAAAAACGTACACTGAGATAGGTCATCACATATCCAATAATAATAAAAATACCGGCATGTCCCAGACTTGTGAATAAAATTTCTTCGGATTTGAAGGGTACCATCATGACCGTCGCAAGGTATATAGTTACAAGCCCGGTAATGGCGGTCACACCGCGACGGGGATAAAAATATGCGATTAAAATGATGGGGAAACAAAACAGGGGATCAAATATCACGGTATTACTTTTCTGGAGAACGAGATAATTCAAAAAGATGATTACCGCTGATAAAATAACGATAAAAGCGGGAATATACAGGGCTTTTATTCTTGAAGGGTCAGCGATCTCGGCCAGGCGTTTATAGATTCCCAGATCTTTCGGGGACCGGATCGTGAGATACGAGACGGTATATCCGACGATAATGAAAAAACCCGCGTGTTCGAGGCCGGTAAACATCATTTCCATTGGCTGGTCTGGTATCACTACGACCATCGCAAAGTACAGAAGCGCAATCCCGGTAGTAATGAGCACACCGCGACGGGGATAGTAATAAGCCGCAAGAATAATCGGAAAATAAAACAGTGAGTCAAAAATGAGCGTATTATTTGCCCGGAGAACGAGATAATTCAGAACAATGACGGCGATTGAGATACTGACAATGAGAATCGGGATGAGTTTTTGGTTATTTCGCAGCCATTTTGGTATGTTGTCAACCATTCCCTATGACAATTCTTTTGTACTGTGATAAAAACCATTGGAAAGGTAAAATTACGTTGTTTTGTGATGTGTCCAGCCTTTTTACAGACGTATTATACCTTTCTGTGCAGGCTGAGGGGATCTGTTTTCCTGTGCATTCTTTTCAAATCTGATATAAGAACACGGCTCCGGTGCGAGTGCAACTGCGCGGTGGATTTCATCCATGTGATCCGGAAGGAGCGGGACTGGACGTGGAGGGGACTTCTTTTCATTGAGTACTTTTCAATAATCACCGTGGAAGAAACAAAAAAAAGGTGAAAGGTGTAACAGGACTTTATGCCGTGTGAATTTTATTACTCCTCCCGATCTTTTTTACTACTTTTTTCCACGTATCGGTAACAAAGAAACTTTCCTCCATGTCCGCAACCATCCGTACGAATTTCTTCATCGGCACCGCGATGGTCAGCATATCAACCGGAGCACAGGGACGGGCAGACGGGTCAAACATCCCAAGCACCGCTTTTGGGTTCTCTTTCTGCTGCTCGAGCCACGGAAACAGGATGATCGAGCCGCACCCGGACGAAAACGGGCAGATAACGCCGTTTGGGTCCGCCTCTTCGAAGTTGGCGAGCGTAAAGAGCCCGCAGAGGACTTCGGGGCGTGCAAAGAAGATCACGACCTCCGGGTGATCAGCAGCAGTCAGCATGTCCCAGCGCCTGAAGACATACTGCCTCCCGGAAACCGGGATGTGGGCGGCGTTTTTGTCAGCCTCATCCACGATTTCGGGAGTTTTTTTGTACCGTTCACCGGGAACGCCGCCGGGTTTTCCGTAACTGAGGAAGTAGCGGAAGTCAGGAGCCCGGTCCCGTACATACCCGCAGAAGTATTTCGCGCCATTGCAGGAGAGCGCCCGTTCTCCGATAACAAGGGGGGTTCCCCTCCGAACCCTGGCGAGGTCGCAGACAAGGCACTTCCAGCTCGTCGCTTCCGGTACGATAACTGCCCCCGCGGTATCCCCGCCGATCTCAAACGTGACCGGCAGCTCCGCACCGGGAACATACCGCTGCCACAGGGAGATAAACCTGTCACGAAGCTCAAGATCCATGTGAGCTCATTCCCTCATCTCCGCAATAAAGGTTGAGATTTGCACGGGGACCCGGGTGCGATAGGTTTCCGGCTGCCGGTATGGCAAAGCCTATCTTCCCGAAAAAAAAGCTGATGCTATGGCGCAGAAAACGCCGCTGCCTGCCGGGACCGGCCGGGAGTTCATGGAAAAGACGAAGTACCGGTACCTGACCCCATCCGACCAGGAGCGAGGGCTGCCCCAGCCGCCGCTGGAAATCCCTGCTGATAAGGACATCGCAGTCATCGTTCTTCCGGACCCGGAATCCATCACCGTCCAGCCGATCAGTGTCAGGACTGCGATCGAGCGCCGGCGCAGCATCCGGTCGTATGCGTATGAGCCGTTGTCCCTTGCCACGCTTGCGTTCCTGCTCTGGTGCACGCAGGGAGTAAAGAGGGTTGCCGGCACCTACGCGACCTTCCGCACCGTGCCTTCTGCCGGTGCCCGGCACGCGTTCGAGACCTGCCTGCTGGTCAACAACGTTGAGGGGCTGGAACCGGGGCTGTACCGCTACCTCGCCCTTTCCCACCGTCTCCAGCAGCTCGACACCGATCCCACGCTGCCGGCCCGGATCACGGACGCGTGCCTTGGCCAGACGTTCATCTCACGGTGCGGGGTCGTGTTCCTGTGGGTCGCCGTCCCGTACCGGATGACATGGCGGTATGGCGAACGGGGGTACCGGGAGCTGCACAAGGACGCCGGGCACGTCTGCCAGAACCTCTACCTTGCCGCTGAAGCGGTCGGGTGCGGGGTCTGTGCAGTTGCCGCGTATGACGATGACGCGATGAACTCAATCCTTGGCATTGACGGAATTGACCAGTGCCTGATCTACCTTGCCACCGTAGGAAAACGGGGAGAATCAGCGAGTGAAGAATAATTGCACGGTTTGATCGGATAAAACCGGGTCGCTGAAGGACTGTTTGCCGGTATGTGCAGAAAAGTACCGTACTAAAAGGGATGTCGTAACTGGATCAGCAACTGCAGAACAGCTGCCGGACCATGTCAGGAATTTCTGAGGGGCGGGAAGCGACCGGAACGCCTGCTTTTGTGAGCCGTGCGATCTTGGATTTGGCGTCGCCTTCCCCGCCCTCGACAATCGCTCCGGCATGCCCCATCCGCTTGTCCGGCGGGGCGGATTTGCCCGCGATGTAGGCGACGATGGGAATGTCGGTTGATTGTGCCCCTTCCTCCTCGAGGTTCCCGCCGACCTCCCCGATCAGCACGACGGCTTTTGTCTGCGGGTCGTTTTTAAACCGCTCCAGCACATCAACAAACGTCTGCCCGATCACCGGGTCACCCCCGATCCCGACAACCGTGCTCTGCCCGATGCCGGCCCGGGTGAGCTCGTCCACAACCTCGTACGTGAGTGTGCCGGAGCGTGAGATCACGCCGACGTTGCCACGGGCAAAGAGCTGGGCTGGCATGATCCCCATCTTGACCTCGCCGGGAGAGAGCAGCCCGGGGCAGTTGGGCCCGATCACGCAACTCCCCTGCACCTTTGCGTACGCGACCGCTTTCATCGTGTCATGCACCGGGATGTGCTCGGTGATGCAGACGATCGTTCCGATACCAGCGTCTGCCTCTTCCATGATCGAATCGGCTGCCGCACCTGCCGGGACAAAGATCACGGCTGCACCGATGTCGTGGTCGCGCATCGCCTCCTTCACCGTGTTGTAGACAGGGACGCCGTGCACCTGCTGCCCGCCCTTTCCCGGCGTCACACCGGCAACGACGCCCCGTCCAACGACCTGCTGTGCGTACGCATTCATCAGCCCGATATGGAACTCCCCCTGCCTGCCGGTTGCACCCTGCACGAGGACGCCGGTCTTTTTATCGCCGTAGATCATGCTGCCACCTCAACGGCTTTTTTGACCACAAGGTCCATCGTGTCCAGCATCTCGTAGCCTTTCTCGGAGAGGAGCCTTCTCCCCTCCGCTTCATTGGTGCCCGCAAGCCGGACGATCACTTTCTGGGAGATGCCGGCAGCGATGATACCCCGCGCCACCTCATCGCAGCGGGTGATCCCCCCCAGCAGGTTGACAACGATGACCTTTACCGAAGGGACACTTGCGATGAGCCGGACCGCATTCATGACACGCTCGCTCTCCGCGCCACCCCCGACATCGAGGAAGTTTGCCGCGTTGCCGCCATAGTACCCGATCAGGTCGAGGGTTGCCATCGTGAGCCCGGCACCATTCCCGATCACGCCGATCGTGCCGCCAAGTTCAACATAGGAAAAACCGTGCTTCTCTGCCTCACGTTCGCGCTCGGTGAGGTCGCGGTTGACACTGATCCCCTGGCGAGCGAGCGCGTTGTCGTCAACGATGATCTTGGCATCGGCAGCAAACACCCCCTGCGGTGTGACAACGAGCGGGTTGATCTCAGCGAGCAGCGCGTCCTTTTCACAAAATACCCGGTAAAGCCTGTTGATGATGGGGCCGACTTCTTTTGGTGCCTTTCCTGCCAGTCCCCTAATCATGAATGGCGGGAGGTCCCGCATGAGCGGCATGGCAACAGCCCTCCGGATCGCCCCGGGGTGCTCCTTTGCGGTTGTCTCGATCTCCACACCGCCAATATCGGAGAAGAGAATGAGCGGAGCTTTGGCGGTCCGGTCAACGGTGATCGAGAGATAGTATTCGTGCCGGATATCGAGCTTCTGTTCCGCGAGGATCTCATGCACGGGCAATCCCCTGACCTGCTTTCCAAACAGCTCACGTGCCATTGCCACCGCAGTATTTTTGTCTGCCATAAGGATACCACCGGCCTTCCCCCTGCCGCCGGCATCCACCTGCGCCTTGAGCACGATCGCATCGCCCAAAGCATCAAGGTGACCCGTAAGGTCGTCTGCCTGTTTGATCAGGAAACCTTCAGGTACCGGAATACCGGCGTCCCGCAGGACGTTTTTCGCCTCATACTCCCGTAGCTTCATGGTTTATCTTTCCCTGCCGCTGCGACCAGTTCAATCCCTCTTGTCATTGCCTTTACGTTAAGCGCCTCGGTGCCCTTTGGCACGGAGTCAAGGATTGCCTTTTTTAGTGCGGGTTCGGAAACAATTCCTGTTGCAGCGACAAGTGCGCCCAGCATCACAATATTTGCCACAATGTCCCTGCCCAGCGTCTGTTTCGCCTCGCGGGTTGCCGGTATCTCGTAGTACGTGCAATCCGGCCGCGAGTGGACAAGGCTGCTGTCCAGCACCATCACCGCATTCTTTTGAACTCCGGCGCCGTATTTCTCGAACCCCTCCTGCGACATGATGACATAGATATCCGGCGTGGTGACCTTCGGGTACAGGATCGGCTCGTCATCGATGATCACCGCACTCATGGACGCCCCGCCCCGGGCTTCCGGGCCGTACACCTGTGTCTGCACTGCATGCTTGTTGTCGTACATCACCGCTGCCCTGCCAAGGATTACGGCGGAGAGGACGATCCCCTGCCCGCCGAAACCAGAGAACCGTATCTCGTGCCTCATTCCTTCACCCCCATCGCCGGGCGGTTGCGGCGCATGAACTCGCCGACCACGAATGCATCGTTTGGAACCTTTTCGCCCTGCTCGATCATCCGGTTGCGTTTTGCCTTCAGGAGCGCATGGGTCTTCAAGTACTCCACCTGGTCAGCAACCTGCCTGAACTTGTTCCTGCGCCCGAAATTGGTCGGGCACTGGGTCATCGCCTCGACAAACGAGAACCCCGGTGTGTCCAGCCCGGCTTTTACCGCCTTTTCGAGTTCCTTCACATGGTACGAGGTCCAGCGTGCGACATAGTTGGCTCCCGCTGCAATCGCGAGCTCGCAGAGGTCGAATGGAGACTCGGCACACCCGTACGGCGTGGTCGTGGAGAGACAGCCCAAGGGGGTTGTCGGGCTCCCCTGCCCGCCGGTCATGCCGTAAATCTGGTTGTTCATGCAGACCACGGTGAGGTCGATATTGCGGCGGCAGGCGTGGATGAAATGGTTGCCCCCGATCGCTGCAAGGTCACCGTCACCGGTGAAGACGACCACCTTAAGTGAGGGGTCTGCCAGCTTGACCCCGGTCGCAAACGCAAGTGCCCTCCCGTGGGTCGTATGGAGCGAATCAGTGTTAATATAACCCGGCGCACGCGACGAGCAGCCGATGCCGGAGACAAACACGGTCTTTTCCTTCTCCCAGCCCATCCGGTCGACTGCTGACAGCGTGCAGTTGATGATTGTCCCGTTCCCGCAGCCGGCACAGAAGATGTGCGGGAGCCGGTCCGTGCGGAACCAGTCCTCAAACGTCATCGGTGGGCCTCCAGCGCTGCGACAAGCTCGGGAGGTGTGTGGGGATCGCCGCCGAGTTTTGGCAGGCTGACGACCGGCACCTTCACGTGCCGCTCAATCTCGCGGGCGATCTGCCCCATGTTCAGTTCGGGGACCAAAAAGACCTTTGCCTGTCCAAAAGCCCTGAGTGCATGCTCAAAAAACGGCCAGACCGTGCGCAGGCGCAAAAAGCCGATCGTGCCATCAGGACGGTCGTGGAGCACCTGCTGCACCGTGCGCACCGGGGCACCGTAGGCAACAAAGACCTGCTCAGCACCAGGGTTGACGATGTCGTAATCCGCGATCGCGGCGCGGGAATTCTCGATCTTATCAACAAGCCGCCGTACCAGCGCCGCATGCACGCTGGGGTTCGTCGCACAGGGATACCCCCGTTCGTCGTGGGTCAGCCCGGTCACATGCACTCCGTACCCCTTCCCGAACGTGGCAAATCCGGGGACAAGGTCTGCATCCGGCTGGAACGGCAGGACGCCCATTTCCAGCTCGCGCCGTGGGATCCGGCCGACCTTGTCCGGAACCCTGATCCGCTCCCGCATGTGCCCGACAATCTCATCCGCCATCAAAAATACCGGCACCCGGTACCGGTCGGCAAGGTCGAACGCTTTTGCCGTGAGTTCGTACATCTCCTGCACGCTTGCCGGGCACAACGCGATCACGGAATAATCCCCGTGCGACCCGAACCGGCACTGCAGCATGTCCCCCTGGGCTGCCATGGTCGGCTGGCCGGTGGATGGGCCGCCCCGCTGGATGTTCACGATCACGCAGGGCGTCTCTGTCATCGCGGCATACCCGATGTTCTCCATCATGAGCGAGAAGCCCGGGCCGCTCGTCGCGGTCATCGCCCGTGCACCGGTCCACGAGGCGCCGATGATCGCCGCCATGCTCGCGATCTCGTCCTCCATCTGGATAAAGACCCCGTTCATTTTCGGCAGTTTCACCGCCATGTGTTCCGCGACTTCGGTCGAGGGCGTGATCGGGTAGCCACCGAAAAACCGGCACCCTGCGGCAAGTGCCCCCTCAGCACAGGCAATGTTGCCCTGCCAGAACTCAAGTCTCGTCAATATTCGATCGCCACCTTCTTGGGTTCGTAGGGCTGCTCCTCGACCCAGTGGATTGCCTGGTCAGGGCAGGTGAGCTCACAGACCCCGCACAACCTCCTCCCGTACAAGTGCTGGAGCCGGCAGTTTGCGCAGCGCTCGGGGCGGTCGAGTTCGGGCACCACAATCCCCCGGCGGTTGGGTCGTTTCCCTTCCAAAAAAATCTTATACGGGCATACTTTTGTACAGAGGTTGCAGCCCTTGCACCGGGCCTCGTCAATGGCGAGCTTCATGAAATATATCCTATCGTATAATGTGAGTATCCGAATGAAAAAATCTATGTGTTGGTACAGGGAGACGCATCAGTCCTTTTCGTTCTGAATCTGTCTGAAATTCTTCACAGCCTTCCTTTTCACCGCTTCATAAAGGTCAGCACCATGCGCATCAATGCCGACCACAAGCGGGAGAGCGTCGAGCTCGATCACCCAGATCGCTTCTGCCATGCCCAGATCCTTGAAAAAGACGCCCCGGAGCATCATCCGGGATGCGGCAAGTGCTGCACACCCGCCGCTCAGCGCAAGGTATATGCCCCTCCCCTTCAGGTGCTCGCGTACCTCGCGGCCCATACCGCCCTTCCCTACCAGTGCACGGACCCCTGCATCGAGCAGGAACCCCGAGAGGGTGTCCATCCGTGCCGATGTCGTGGGTCCGGCGGCGATGATCCGGTCCTTTTGAACCACCGGGCCACAGTGAAAGATCACCGCCCCTTTTGGATCGAACGGGATCCCTTCATTTTTCATCCGCTGGTGAGCCTGATCCCGTGCGGTATAGACAGTGCCGGAGAGTTCGACATGATCGCCGGCATGCAGGGAGAGCACCTCGTCACCGAGCGGGGTTGTGAGCTGGAATGGTTTTTTCCTCACCATACCACCTCCCTCGTCGCACGACGGTCCGCCCAGCATTGGACATTCACCGCGACCGGGAGGGATGCCGTATGGCATGCAGCAGTCCTGACCTTCACAGCGAGCGCGGTTGTGTCTCCACCCAGTCCCATCGGGCCGATACCGATCCGGTTCACCGAATTGCAGATCTCCTGCTCGAACGCGGTCATCTCATCGATAGGCAACAGGAGCGCCTCTTTTGCGAGCGCGGCCACGCCATCGAATGTACTTCCAATCCCGACCCCGAGGACCACCGGCGGGCAGGATTTTCCCCCGGCATGCAGCACGGTCTCGACAACAAATCCTTCGATCCCGTACCGGTGCGAAGGGGGGAGCATGGCGATACGGGAGACGTTCTCAGCCCCGGCACCTTTTGGCAATACTGTGACGGTACATGTTTTCCCGGGCCTGACATGGATCACCGGCATGCCGGGTCCTGTGTTGTTGCCGGTATTGTGCCGGGTGAGGGGGTCAACGACATTGGGGCGCAGCGGGATCTGTTTTGTGGCTGCACGCACACCGTTTGCCACCGCTTCAAAGATCCCGGAAGTGAGCGGGATATCGGGAGGGAGTGTCAGGTACACCACCGGCACACCGGTGTCCTGGCAGAGCGGTACCCCGAGCTTTTCCGCAAGGGCGATGTTTTTTAGGATGTTGGCAAACTCACCCTGTGCAACCAGGTTTGTCTCTTTTGCAGCTGCACGCTCAATCGCACGCTTCACATCCGGAGGCAGGCGGATCACCGCCTCACGAAGCGCATCGGCGGTCGCCAGACTCAGCGCGGAAAGGATTTTGGATCGGTCGGAGGCACCCATCAACAGTAGTGAGAAAAGAGCAGACATAATCATTTGGATGCCGGAATTTTTCACCACCGGCAGGAACACAACTCTCCGGTGCATGGCAGGGAATAAGAAAATTACACCGTACAACCGGATGCAACAAATAAAAACAGGGTAAAAAGGGAGAAGGAAAGATTATTTCTTTTCTTTCCCGCCTTTTGCCGGCTTACCGCCCTTTGCCGGCTCTTCGGCGGGCTTTGCCGCGGGAGCTGCCGGGGCCTTCTTTTCATCGGCACCCTTTGCGGGCTCCCTGCCCTTTGCCGGTTTGCCGCCCTTGTGCTCTTCTGCACCCTTCACAGCTTCTTTTTCCTTGGGCTCCTCGATGGCTGCCGGAACCGGTGCCGCGACAACCTTCTCTTCCGCGAACTTGGGAGCGACAATTCTCCCGCTCACCTTGATGGTGCTCAGCTTGAGATGTGAGGGGGAGGGGAGCTTGTGCCCGCCGTGGCGGAGCGCATCTTTCACCTTTTCGAGGTACTGGGGGGTCGAAAAGACGGTAAAGATGCGCTGGTCTGATGCGACCCGTGCGGCAGTCCCGACCGCCTTTCCGAACGCAAGGCGCATCCCTTCGGATACACGGTCCGCACCTGCACCGGTCGCCTGCTTGTTCTCACGGAGGACATGGTGGGGATAGACACGGACCTTGAAGTGGAAATTCGCCCTGCCGACCTCCTTCATCAGCCTGCGGTTGATGCTGATGCGTGCGGCTTCGAGCGCAGAGTGCCGGACCTGGCACGCCTCTTTTATGACCAGATCGACCTGTGTCGGAAACTCCTGTGCGAGGTTTCCCATCTCAAACTGTACGATCTTGCTCCCTGGAACCCCGCCCATGTACTCGCGGCGCGTATAGGGTTTCTTTGAAATGTTCCTGTACATTCTTGCCGGTTTTCTTACCATCGCGTCCTACTCCTTGTCAACAGCGTCAAGGGCATAAAAATCCAAAAAGGGATCAGAGATTCATGCCGTACGATATCGTAAACTGCTTTACTAAAATGGAGATGTAGCGTATTAAACCTTACGAGAGGGAACATTTCGGCTGGCTGATCAGGTCGAGGACATGCCGCCGGATCTGTGCAAATTTTACTCCGGTGCGATCCCGGGGGTGCGGGTGATCGACCGGTATTACATCGCAAATATGACCGGGCCGTGGGGTGAGCACCATGATCCGGTCTGCAAGAAAGACCGCTTCGTCCACACTATGGGTAACAAACAGGATCGTCTTTTTTGTCTTGCCCCAGATGTCGAGGAGGTCGTACTGGAGCTTGTTTCGTGTCTGGGCATCAAGTGCACCGAACGGCTCGTCCATCAGGAGAACTTTCGGATCAACGGCGAGCGCCCGCACCACGGCGATACGCTGCCGCATGCCTCCCGAGAGCTCGTAAGGATAACTGGTCCCGAATTCAGAGAGCCCGGTCAGAGCAAGGTATTTCCGGACGATGGCATCCCGCTCTTCTTCCACGATGCCCTGCAGCTCGAGACCGAACGCGATGTTCTCGTTGACCGTGCGCCAGGGATAGAGCGAATAGTCCTGGAAGATCATCCCGAGCTTCCTGTTGGGGCGGTCAATCACGGATCCGTCGATCCGCACACTGCCGGATGTCGGGTGGTCGAGCCCGGCGATGATGCGCAGGAGCGTTGTCTTCCCGCACCCGCTGGGCCCGAGAATGCAGATGAACTCC
>CAZVFG010000034.1:0-1817 GCA_964626125.1 uncultured Methanoregula sp. | reverse complement strand
AGGAGGATCGGGAAGAACGCACCGAGTGCGATGATGAAGACCATCGATGCGAGCCCGATTTTGAACCATGCGAGGGCAAGTGGTACCCAGGCGAGAGGCGGAATGGGCCTGAGGAGCTGCATGGTGGAATCAAAAAGGTCGTGAACAGACCCTGACCGTGCCATACTGATCCCCAGCGGTATCGCGAGCCCTGCAGCGATCAGGAACCCGAGGATGACCCTCTCAAGGCTGGTAAAAGCATTGGTGATCAGGTTGCCATAGCCCAGGATATCAGCGGTCGGTGAGAGAAGGACCGCAAAAACCGATTCAAGCCTCGGGAGTATGAACTCGTTGTTGAGAAGGATCGAAATGATCTCCCACCCGACAATAAGGCCCAGCGGCAGGATCACTTTCAACAACATACGGGGGTGAAACATCCCCTCATTCCTGCCGCCACGGTTCATACAATCCCTGATCGTAGTGCTTGACCTGAAAAAGGATTAATGTTGTTTCATTTCTTCAAATGTTCAGCTGCCGGAGCAGGAATACCTCTTATGAGGCTTCTTTGATCGTAATGCCGCTGTCTTTGAGTGCAAACTTGAGCATGACATCCTGGATGGATCCTTTGCCCGGGTTTGCCATGACGAGAGGTTTGCCCCCGGCAGACCTCTGGTGCGCCCACGCGACAAAGGACGACCAGTCGCTGACTGGGGCGCCGGCAGCAACAACGACACCGGAACCCTCCGTGTTGAGCGGGTGAAGGATCCTGATTGGAATGCCCTTGTCAATGGCAGCAAGTTCCGGCGGTGTCCCGATGTATCCCATCTGGACGGTGTCTGTTGCCGCCAGCTGGGTAACCTGCGGCCCGGCGTCGCCCCCGATCAGCTTGACCTCGGCAACCTTCTGCCCGTTGACCACAAGGTCGCAGAGCTCGGGTTTGGACTGGGTCCTGTCACGGGGGACAAGCGCCACACCGTAGGTGTCATTGAAGTACTGGTATTTCTTGACCGCAACGATGAGGGATGCGGAGTGCATATCCCCGTTGAGGTACCCGATCGCAAACTGTTTGTCCAGCTTGGCAGGTGTTACGACCTTTTTGTCGTCAACCATCTTCCGTGCTGTATGGTACGGTCCGAAGTTGAAGATCATCGCTGCCCGTTGTTCGGGCGTAGCATTCTTGATGTTGGCGGTGATATACCCGAGATCGATCTGGGCGCTCACGAATTTGGTGGTACCGTTGATCCATGAAGGCGAGGGATCGGCGGTGTACTTCACCGTGGGCAACGCGGAGTGGACGACAGCGATTGAAGATACCGTGACGTTGCCATAGGTCAGGTTCCCTTTGCCCGCGATCCAGTCAGCAACAAGCTCGCCGGATTCTTCCTTGTGGGTATTGATGTAATCGGTCGACGCGATGGTCAGGGCACTGATCGCGTTGACAATGTCGGGATTTTTCGCCATAAAGTCGTCCCGCGCGAACAGGGCACAACAGGGGTGGTCCTTCCACATCCCCGCCGGGGGAAGATCCCCTGAATACACAAGGACCTTTCCAATCCTGCTTTCTGCAGCCACAGCAACGAACGGCTGCCACGCGATGTACCCGTCAATCTGGTTTGTTGCCAGAAGCATCGGAAGGGGCCCAACCCCTTTGCTGTACAGGATATTGACACTTGCATTGCCTGACGTGCCCACCGGCTGCGTGCAGCCGGCAGTGAGGAGAACGATTGCAATCGTGATGAGCACGATTATGGTTACCTTGAGTGTTTTCATACGCGCAGTGTTATCCGGTCAATAATTAAAATACTACTATCTGGACATTTTTTCTGTCATTTTGTGAT
>CAZVFG010000033.1:0-15045 GCA_964626125.1 uncultured Methanoregula sp. | reverse complement strand
ATGGAACCGGCGGAGTCCGTCCGTGATGCAAAGCGGATCGCACTTGCCGAGGCGCAGGAGATTGCACGTGACGACGAGGCATGCTGCCATGCGATCGGCGACTACGGTGCAGCACTGTTCCCCGATGCCTGCACCGTCCTCACTCACTGCAATGCCGGAGCGCTCGCCTGCAAGGCATGGGGCACTGCGCTGGGCGTCATCCGCTCAGCAGTCCGGCAGGGGAAGGAAGTCAGGGTTATTGCCTGTGAGACGCGCCCGCTCATGCAGGGCGCCCGTCTGACAGCATGGGAACTTGAACAGGATGGGATTGACGTGACGGTGATCACCGATTCGGCGGGGGCGCACCTGATGAGACAAGCAAAAATTGACCTTGTTATTGTAGGGGCGGACCGGATCACTCATGATGCAGTTTTCAACAAGATCGGTACGTACATGCATGCAGTCTCTGCCCGTCACCACGGCATCCCGTTCTATGTCGCTGCACCGCTCTCAACGTTTGATCCCGATCGTCCGGAAAAGGACGTAGTGATCGAAGAACGGGATCGGTCCGAGGTCACATCCTGCGGCACACAAACCATGGTTCCCCGTGGAGTGAGGGTCCAAAATCCCTCCTTCGATGCGACCCCGATGGACCTTGTCACGGCCATCATTACCGAGCAGGGCGTGTTGCGTCCGCCCATCGATATGAAAGGTTTAAGATTCAGCCGCCCGACTAGGTAATACGTTGGCAGGGAGTGTTTACCGGTATGGAATTTTCTCTTGGACCCTATCAGGGGATGATGGCAATCATCGGCACCATCACCGTCATTGTCATACTGGGGATGCTGCTGTTCGCGTTTGTTCTTGTCGCCATATCCCTGTACTCCATCAAAAAAGGACGGCTTTATTTCCCCGCATTCCTCCGTGCCGGCCTTGTCTTTGTCGAAGGGCTTGCAAAAGCGATATTCCGCCTTCTCGGTCTTGAAGATCGTGAGATGCTCGCATTTTTCATCAAGCTTCACAACACGATGAGCACGAGGGCATTCGAACGGGTGCCGGTCACCGAGCGGGCGATCTTTCTGCCCCAGTGCCTGCGTTCCGCTAGGTGCCCTGCTCACCTCACCCCGGAAGGGCTCAGGTGCAAGGGCTGCGGGCAGTGCAATATCGGGCAGACGCACCTGCTGTTTGAACAGATGGGCTACCGCATCTTTGTTGTCCCGGGTTCGTCATTCATCAAGCGGATGGTAAAAAAATACCGCCCGAAGGCAATCATCGGTGTCGGTTGCCTTAGCGAAGTAAAAGAGGGCATCGATATGGCGGATAAGATCGGCCTTGTATCGATGGGGGTTGTCACCGCAAAAGAGGGGTGTGTCGAAACGCTGGTCAACTGGGCAGACCTCTACGACATAGCCACGCTCGGTGTAGACCCGTCGCTAATCCCCGAGGACCTTCACGCTCTTGCCGATTAACCTGCCGCTCCTGATCCTGCC
This sequence comes from uncultured Methanoregula sp., assembly GCA_964626125.1. Lineage (GTDB taxonomy): Archaea > Halobacteriota > Methanomicrobia > Methanomicrobiales > Methanospirillaceae > MVRE01. The sequence goes on along the minus strand of CAZVFG010000033.1, from coordinate 13,576 downwards.
ATGGATAACAAGGGCATCTTTTGCTGTCACATCACCGACGCGGACACCCTGACGAAGGATTACCTTTCCTTCCGCAAGGACTGAGTGGACAACAGCATTATCGAGGATGGTGACATCCCCGGTTGCCACGATCGGCCCCTTGATCCTTGCACTGCTGCCGATGATGGCACTCGCGCAATTGATACCGAGGGCGACGCTCGATCGCGGACCCAGCTCGAGCCTGCCTCCAACATTGAGTCTTCCCCAGAAATGCGTGTGCGCCGGCACGATGAAATTCCCGTCAACCTTCACATTGCCGTCAAAATACGCCCCTTTTTCTGCAAAGAACGTATCGCCCTTCCGGATCACTTTTGCCATTTTTTGCTCATGGTAGTTGAGGCACGGGGGCGGGATAAATCTGTTGCTTAGTGGTCTGTATCTGTTCATCCGGGTATTATAAAAACAGCGCGGCGAGGGTGAATACCACAAGTGATGCAAACATACCGGCTTTTAAGAATGTGGTTGCCTGTGACGATTTGACGCAACCGGGCGTCGTGCAGGGGAGGGCACGGGAAACCGCCGCGAAAATAATCAGGTCAATAATCCCGATGCCCACAAGGTACCAGCGGCCCCACCAGATGGAAGGGATCAAGCTCGCACAGATCGCAAGGAACGCAAAAGCAAACGCAAGCCGACCCGTGGTCCTGATGCCGATATGCATAGGGACCGTGCGGGCGCCTCCCGCAGAATCGCCTTCTATATCTTCAGCATCCTTGAGCAGTTCGCGGGCAACCATTGCAAGGAACGTGATGAACGCAAGCGGCAGGTTCTGGAAAAGACCGGCAATTCCTGCGAGCGCACCCCCAAATAAAAAGATGCTTGCCGAGAGGTAGGAAACAGTAATGTTGCCGATGAAGGGGGTACTTTTGAGCTTTGCCGCGTATCCGATGAGAAGGAGCGAGTTGAAAGCCGCGATGAGGATGCAGATGCCATTATTGGTAAAAAGAGAGAGGGTGATGCCGGCAAGAAAGAGCGTGGTGGCGTATGAGCGGGCAGAGCCCGGTCTGACGGTACCAGAGGGGATCGGACGTTCAGGCCGGTTGATCGCATCGATCCCCGCATCGAAATAATCATTGATGACATTGCCGCCAGCGGTTATCAGGGCGACGATGGCGAAGAGGAGGAGAACTGCGGGAACGAGGGTTCCTGTTGCGATGAGATAGCCAAGGACGGCTGCAAAGCCGGAGACAATCGAATTTGCCGGACGGGTGATCGCATAAAAACCACGAATATTCATGGGGCAATCTCCTATCTGATCGCTCACCTATTAAAATACATCAAAGGGGAGCGGAAATTGACGGGCGAGGGGGGATTTGAACCCCCGGCATTCAGCTTAGGAGGCTGACGCTATGTCCGGGCTAAGCCACTCGCCCTCCCCATACCAATTGAAGAGGCATATGTATAAGGGTTGCGAGCCCGTACAATCCTGCTGAAATGGAGCTTGTTGAGGTAATGGAAGGCAGTACGGCGTTTTTTGTTCCGGTGCAGGATACTGACACAAACTTCCCGCCCGGCACTGCTGCAGTCTTTTTCAACCGCCGGATGGAACTGAACCGTGACGCGACGGTGCTTTTCTGTTCCTGCGTCGAACCACGCCCCAGGGATTACCTCGATGCAATGGGAGCGACCGGGGTGAGGGGGCTGCGGATCGCTCACGAATGCGGGATCCCGGTCACTATCAATGACCGTGACCCTGCAGCAATCGCAGTGATCAAGAGAAATATGATATATGAGGGCTGTTCAATCGAACTTCTGCAACGGGATGCACGGGCTCTCCTGTCGGAACGCCGGTTCGATGCCGTCGATCTCGATCCATTCGGCACTCCTGCTCCATTTGTGGATGCAGGAGCACGGGGGGCACGCCGCTACCTCTTTGTCACCGCCACCGATACGGCACCCCTTTGCGGGGCGCACCTGAAAGCCGGGATGCGCCGGTACTTTGCCCGACCGATGAATACGGAATACCATGCGGAGGTCGGGTTGCGCACGTTGCTTGCATTTGTCGCCCGCGAGGTGATCAAATACGACCGGGGCATCGAACCCCTTTTTTGCTTTTCCCGCGAGCACTTCTTCCGGCTCCACCTGCGGCTCACTGATGGGGCACGGGCAGCGGACCGGACACTTGCACGGATTGGATTTGTATTGCAGTGCCGGAAATGTCCCCTAAGGAGAGAAATACCCGGAATGATCCCGGAAAAAACCACATGCCCGGATTGCGGCGAACCACTTATCCCCATCGGCCCGCTCTGGCTCGGCACGGTCAACGACAAAACCCTGCTCGCCCGGATACAGGTGCACCTTGATGACATGGAGCTCGGGGCGAAAAATGAACTGAAAAAACTCATAGAAATCTGTTCTGAAGAACTGGATTCAAGCAGTCATTATGATTACCATGTAGTAGCAAAATGGTTGAAAATATCACCACCGGAGATCGGAACTGTTATCGGGCAATTGCGTGATGCAGGGTATGCTGCAACACGGACACACTATTCAGGGTATGGGATCAAAACGGATGCGCCGGTTGAGGAAATCTCAAAAGCGATCCGGCGAGATAAGATCCAATACATTACACCAGTTTGAAATTGTATGAGGAGGTGATGTGGCATATATATCTGATGAAAAACGTAACCATCAGCCGTTTCCTTGAGCAATGTAAACCATTGGACTAAACATCCTGTATCTTTGCCTGCACAGTTATCTCTGATAAAGGGCGATAATGACTTGGGCTCGACCCTTTATCATGGTCGGTTTCGCTGCACGGGCATCGGAGGGGGTGTCATTTCTGCTATCAGAGTAATTTTTGTATACGAGGGTGATCAGGTCATTTTTTTCAATGTCTGGATCCCAATTTATCCTGGGACGTGGATCCGATTGAACCCTTGGCATTTGTTGTCCATAAGTCCCCTCACAGAGATTGCAGACTGGCTGAATGCCTGTGCGGGTGCCATCCTCTCGTTCGTTACCGAGGTGATGCGTATGCCTGGTATCAGTAACACAAGCGATGCAAAGGATACGGCAACGACGCTGCACCACGGGATAAAACTCTCATTGGGCATGAAAATGAAATAATAACAGGGTTGCATCATTGCGTATGATAGATAACATTGCCCATCTTCAATTAATGCTCGATGATAATCGTCAGCAGATCGCCGTCTTTGAGCTTGTGCGGGAGCCCGACCCGTTGTCCCGGGTGCTTTACTGATCTCCCCCAGATGCGGGCGTAGCGGAAGCGGTACACAAAATCCCGGTGAAGCTTGGTGCAGACGTCCTGCACGCGGCTCCCCCTGCGGACAATGAGTGGTTCCTCAAGGTCTGCCTCATCTCCATGGGGTTTTAAGAAGACCCGGATGAACCCGAGTGAGTCATAGACTGCATCCTTGAGTTCCTCCATGTGATACCCTGACTGTGCAGAGATCATGAGGGGTGGTACGATGAAGCGCTCCGTGAGATCGCGCTCAATCATGTCGCAGGCTGCCTGTTCGATAAGATCAACTTTGTTTACAGCGATAATTGCGGGAACATAGACGCGGTTGCCCAGCACCGCGTCGATAAAATCCTCCTGCGTGGCGTTGCCGCGGATCAGGACGTCGGCGTTCATCATCTTGCTCTCGGCAAGGATCGACCGTACCTCCCCGATCTCCAGGTCAAGCGTTCCGACAGCGGAGAGCCGGACTCCGCCGTGTGCGGTCTTTTTGATGGTGATATCGGGTTTCCGGCAGTTAATCCGTATACCGGCGTCATACAGCTCCTTGAACAGCACGTCCACGTGCTGCTGGTTGTACACATCGACGATAATGATGATGATATCGGCGCTGCGCACGACACCGATCACCTCCTTGCCCCGGCCCTTGCCCATCGCGGCGCCGGCGATCATTCCGGGCATATCGAGGATCTGGATCTTCGCTCCTTTGTATTCAAGGGCACCGGGCACAACCGTGAGCGTGGTGAACGCATACGCCGCCACGGCACTCTGCGTCCCGGTCAGCTGGTTGAGGAGGGTACTCTTGCCGGTCGATGGAAAACCGACAAGGACCGCGGTCGCGTCGCCGGACTTCTTGACCGAATAGCCTTCCCCGCCTCCGCCGGCTTTCATAGCCCGGGTGACTGCCTCATCCCGGAGTCGTGCGATCTTTGCTTTTATCCTGCCGATATGTTTTGAGGTGGCCTTGTTGTAGGGCGTACGCTGGAGTTCATCCTCCAGCTCGTGAATCTGATCCTCAAGACCGCTCATCGGGACACACCGAAAACAACCCGATCCGTCCAGTTTCGGTTACGTTGCAACTTGTCTCCAGTTATTGTCGTCTTGAATATTAAAGGGGTGGGAACCGGAGCAATGCATGAAAGTTCCGGTTCATGACCCGGAAAAAATGAAAAGAATGAGTAACAGGTCAGACCATTGTATCGAGCACGACCTGTGCGGTACCATCCGCAAATACACCAACCACCACCACACGATCATTACCGGGTACCGAAGCACCAACCATCGTTGAAATGCCAACGTGAAGAGGTGGTGTGCCGTCACCCAGCGTTGCAGCATTCATGCCATTTACGGAAATATTCAGTTGGCTTATCTGGTCCGGCTTATCGCTGCCATAATAGGTAACAGAGACAAAACTTGCATTCAACCGGGCCGCAGCAACACCAACAACCTTTGTCTGCTGCATATTGCCGGCAAGACCCAACACCGTTGCACCAATGAGCATGGCAAAAATCACGGTAACGGCAACCATCAGGATCGATCCCACCATTTCCGAAACGGCCGTGTCATGCCGGTGATCAGGCATATTTCTTCAATCCAGTACCTGTGATGTCCTCTTTCATGAATTCTTTGTCTGGCTTCCCGGCACGTACTACCACAAGCAGGGGGGATTTCCTGATACAAGGAAGGGAGTTCCCCTCTTCGGTCAGAATGTCGTGATTTCCCCGTAAAACAACCTTTAAGTGCACGAACCACCCACCTTGATGAGCAAGATTGCTGCTATAGTGTAGTTCGGCCAATCATGCGAGCCTCTCACGCTCGCGACTGGGGTTCAAATCCCCATAGCAGCATCCTGTTTTTTTTAATTACCATCATTCATGCTGTCGGATCTGGCTAAATTACGAATGTATGCACATCTTATCAATAATTCTTGGCGCAATCCCGCGGATGGCAAAAACAAACGCCAGAAGGTTCAAACCCAAAAAAATCCAGCCTTGTTCTTGCAATTGTGGTCGAATTTGAGGGCAATCATTAAATATCGTATCCCCTCAAATCGTATATGAAGAGCTATGAGCAGGGAGAAGATACGCGTCCCACAGAAGGTTTATGAAGAGCTGGTCGCCGTCCAGCGGGAAATTCATTTCACCCTTGATTATAATGACACGGTCAAGAAGGCAGAGGACAGGGGATATCTTGCCGCTGCAGACTGGATCCGCAGGAATGAGAATGCGTACAAGGTCGGGTTCTCGTGGGGATTTGAGCCGGAGCCGCAGGAACCGCACGGGACACTCCGCGATATTCCACCGCGTGTAGAACCCACACCCCAGAGGACATTCCGCCAGCGTGGCCCCGAGACCCTCACAAAGGCAAAAAAGGAACCTGCGGGGATCGGTGCAAAGATCCGTAACTGGCTCGGCAGATATTTCTGATGATACCTATCCTGCTTTTTTTCTTCCCTGAGCACTGCCTGATTGGGGTATGATTGATTTTTTTTTGCGTTCCGGCATTGGATATATCAGGGCATCGTATATACGATACAAAAATTGATACCAGACACTGCCCAACACTCATGCAATGCCCTGCTGCAAGGACTGTATCAGTTTCAAACCAAAAACAAGCGACGCCGGAGAATGCCGTATCAACGGGGATGTACCGGCGGATCGGGACAGCGACCGCTGCCCTTCACGGACATTTATCCCAATACCCCCGAAGTAACCATGAACCGGACACGACAACGATGCCACGCGAACTCTCGGAACGGGATATTGAAATTTTAAAAAAGCTCGCCCCTGAATGCGAGGGTCTCACCTGCTCCGGGTCTGGTCAACAGTTCCATTCGATCCTACCACCGGTCTCAAACCATTTTTCGGCGGATGAACACGATTTTGCTGAACGGATCAGAAGACTGACTGATGATGAATTGAAATACATTTCCGGGCTGATACTGAGCGGCGAAGAGAGCCTTGGGTGCCTGCCTGAGGAGGATCTTGATTCCCTGCTCGCCCTGATCACGGAACGGCTCTCAAAAGACGAGACAAAAAAGGTTATCGAAGCATTTGCCTCGTTCGGGGTTTGTGAGCGCTCATAGGACGCCCCCTCTGTATGACCGACACCTCCAGGTTTCTGAAGGATCTCACCGACCGCCGTGCGTCAATCCGGGCAACCGCTGCAAAGGGACTGGGAGCATTGAGATCAGGTGAATCACTCCCGGCACTCATCTCATCGTTAAAAGACGACCAGAAGATCGTACGCCGCGAGGCGGCACTTGCGCTGGGTAAGATCGGGGATCCCGATGCAGTACCGGCACTCCTTGCTCTGCTCAGGGACACCGATCAGGAAGCCCGTCTCGCTGCGATGGTCGCACTCGGGAAGATCAAGGACCGGTCCGCCGTTTCCCCCTTGATCGCATGTCTCCACGATCATGATATGCGGATCCGGGTCGGCGCAATCGAAACACTTGCTACCGTGGGTGACCCGCATGCGATCAATCCGATCCGGACGCTCCTGCAGGACCGGTTCTCCGATGTTCGTGAAGCTGCACAGCAGGCGATTACAAGACTTTCAAAGAAACAGTGAGGCGCGGTCATTTCACCAGTGATTACTGCCCGGAACCTGACGAAATCCTATGGTGCTTTTACGGCAGTGGACAATATCAGCTTCTCGGTCAAAAAAGGAGAGATTTTCGGGTTCCTCGGTCCGAACGGGGCGGGCAAAACCACCACGATGAAGATGATCCAGTGCGTCTCCCCCCGCTCCGCAGGCACGCTCCGTGTCTTTGACCTCGATCCTGATGAGCACCCCGCCGAGATTAAACAGCGGATCGGAGTTGTCCCGCAGGAAACAAACCTCGATCCTGACTTCACCTGCGAAGGTAACCTGCTCATTTATGCACGCTACTTTGATATTCCTGAACCGCTGGCTCACCAGCGAAAAGACGAGCTCCTCGCTTTTGTTCAGCTCGAAGAGAAGCGCAACGTTGCGATTGAAAAATTATCCGGGGGGATGAAACGACGGCTGATCCTTGCCCGTGCACTGGTGAACAGTCCGGAACTGCTGATCCTTGACGAGCCCACGATCGGCCTCGACCCGCAGGCACGGCACCTTGTCTGGGAACGCTTAAAGATCCTTCAGGCGCAGGGGAGCACAATCGTGCTCACGACGCATTACCTCGATGAAGCTGCCCGCCTCTGCGACCGGCTCGTGATCATGGACAACGGCAGAATCCTGGAAGAGGGGGCGCCTGCCGACCTTGTCCGCCGGCATGCGGGTGAGGAGATGGTGGAGTTGGACAAGACCGACACCGTCATCGGGTGCCTGCGGGAGATGGGGGTCCAGTTCGAGCTTGCCGGTGATGCGGTGCTGGTATCAACAACCAGCGCACACGAGCTCGCCCGCATCCTGCTTGAGCGGTGCCGCCCGACAAAGATGCTTACCCGACCCGCGACGCTCGAAGACGTGTTTTTGAAACTGACGGGGAGGAGGTTGCGGGATTGACCGTGATATCGTTTTTCTCCATCCCCCGCATCACACCGCGGGCACTGCATGTCTGGCGCAGGAACCTGCTGGTCTTTATCAAGACCTGGCAGGTGAACTTCTTCCCCCCGTTTGTGGAGGCGTTCCTCTATCTCCTCGCGATTGGTGTCGGCATCGGGACCTACGTGAAGGAGATCGATGGCATCCCGTACGTGAACTACATCGCCCCGGCTATTCTCGCTATTGCGGTCATGAACTCCGCCTTCTTCGAGTGCACCTATGGCTCCTATGTCCGGATGTATTACCAGAAGGCATTCGACGCGATGATCGCAACCCCGCTCTCGATTGAGGATGTCATTGCCGGCGAACTGCTATGGGGTGCGACGAAAAGCGTCATGTATGTCGTCATCATGCTGTGCGTTCTTTCCCTGTTTAAGGTCATGGCGCTTCCTTCATCGCTGCTCATCATCCCGGTTGCGTTCCTCGGGGGGCTCCTGTTTGCCGCACTTGCGATGTGCTTTACTTCGGTTACCCCGAGCATCGATGCGCTCAATTACCCCTCATTCCTGTTCATTACGCCGATGTCGCTCTTTGCCGGCACATTCTTCCCGCTCGCACTGCTCCCGCCAATCTTCGGTTATGTCGCCCTCGTCCTCCTTCCGCTCACCCATATCGTAGCGATCTTCCGGATGTTCACGCTACCCGCCTTTTCATGGACAATCACACTCCATCTTGTCTGGATCGGTGCGGTGACGGTCATTCTCTGCGTCATCGCGATTAACCTGATGCGGCGCCGTCTTATTGTGTAAAAATACATCATTTTTTTTATTCACGGTCATTCATGCAATCCTGAGCACGTACAGGATCTCATCTTCCAGCCGCTGCTCGTTTACGATTGCAACAAAAAATCCTTTCGAGAGGAAGATGCCCGACACTTCCTGCAGGCCGGTCAATGAGGAGATCAGCAAAAGTACCCGTCCCGAACGTGCAAGAACCCTCCGTACATCAGCAGCAAACCGTCCGATCACATTTCTCCCGTCCGGACCGCCATCCAGCGCGAACTCGAGCCAGTCCTCCAGCCGTTCCTCCGGCTGTGTGGGTAGATAAGGCGGATTGAAGATCACAAGATCGAATGGCCCCTGGAGACCGGCGCAGAGGTCGGTCCGGACCACATCGATCCCCTGCGCATGCACATAAGCCGCGGCATGGGGATTGATGTCGCTGGCAATACACAATGATGCATCCGGTCCAAGTGCGATCGCGATACTCCCGTTCCCAGTACCGACCTCGAGTACGCGGTCTCCGTGACGGATCTCGTCCCGGGCCGCTTTCAGAAGGAGGTACGTATCTTCTGCAGGGGAATAAACCTGTGCAGGATCGAAAGGCATGGATCTGTACATGGAGGAGGTCTGCCTTATCAGCGAAAAGAACTTCGGAAAATGGTGTGCTGACGCTGATTCATACTTCGCAGTGAATGGAATGAACCCGTTACATCAAAAATTTACATGGTTTAAGATTTCAACGCTGTCTTTTGACAAAGAAAATACCGCCCACTGCAACACCAACAAGGACGACAGCCCCGACGATCATATACGTAATATACGGGGGTCCTGCGGGCGAAGCATTCGCGGGCGCTGAACCGGAGCCCTGGTTTGAACCTGGACCAGTGGCACCCGTGGATTGACCGGACGCACCGTTTATCAAAACCGTCGTAGGTACCATAGTGATTATTGGATTTGCTTTCGGTATCATTGGAGTCAGATTCAGGGATGTTTCATTACCCTGTGAGGTCGTTACAGTAACGAGAGGCGGCGTGGGTTTCTCGGGTGGGCTTGGGTTGACAGAGATGATTGCCGATCCGAACGTCCGGGCACCTTGGTTATCGGTTACTGTCAGCAAAATAGTTTTGGTTCCGTCGGTTGAATAGCTGTACGTAACTGACGGTCCGGACTTTTCTATGCCCTCGTCAACGAAAGTCCAAATAAATGTGAGTGTTCCTCCTTCAGGATCTCTCGACCCGGTTGCGTCAAAGACGATTGTCTCACCTATAACCGGGGATGGGGGGCTTTTTGTGATTGTCACATCAGGGGGTTTATTTTCAGCGGCCTGAGCGCATACGCTGCAGAGGACAAGAAGACAGAGAACCATCCAGATGAACCGTGATTGTACTGCCATGTATGATCAAGAGCTGCACTTGCACCTGCTATCTTACAAACTTTTCGGGTTGAGTTTTGGGCAGGTTTGCAGGACTTTAGAAAAAATGAGCATCGTACCATGGTGTTTTCCCATGTATGATCAGGAAATTTGTGAGGAGTGTGTGTTCTTCCCGTCCCCGGGTGGTATGATACGACATCCCCGCACCCGGTTCGGATGGCGTTATGCCGGTTCAGCAATGTTATATAATTCTAACAATCACAGATCCAACAGGACCATAAACTCAACAAATTGGAGGGAGGATGGAATATGGCGGAGATAATTGTTAGAAATATATCATATCACGATCTACTCTCCAGCTGGCTTTATTGAGGGCCATCCGTACTTCTGATTCCCCGTGCGGATGGAAAAAAAGTCCATGCGTACAAAACGCCTTCAATGGAATCATCTGCCTGATCATGGATACCTTGGTACCGGGTATGCTGGTATAAATGCAGGCGAGGATATAGAAGGATGAATATTCATGAAGGGTGTCTTTTTGGGGACCGATGTGGGGTGCTCCCTTATCCATCGGCAGGGGTGCGTCCTGCTGCTCTGTTTCCTGTCACAAAGTTTCGTGAAATAATGGATGAATGCACTCTGGTGGGTGAACCAAAAATTTAAGAAAGGCGAAGACCTGGCAATGCTCAGATTTAAGCTACTTCATTTTTCCGCTTGTGCGTTCAAAGTCGATGTAACCATTGTACGGGTCTACTTTTAGCAGGCGGACACGGACCTTCTGCCCAACAACGAGGCCATGCTCGCCCTGCATGACACGGCCCTCTGCCGGCGGCGTGAGGAGCCTGACATAGGTCCCCTTCTGCGAGGCGCCGGTGACCAGTGCATCGAACGATTCACCGATCCTGTCCCGCAGGAGAACAGCGGCTGCGGCTTTTCGCATAAAACGCTGGACCTTCTTTCCTGCTTTCTCCCGGTCCGTCAGCCAGGCGGACTCATCCGCCAGTTCTTCCAGCGTGTAAAGGCTCTTCTCTTTTTTCAAAAGCGACGTTACGAGGCGCTGGTTGATAATATCGACGTAACGCCTGTTCGGGGCAGTGGCATGGGTATAATCGACAACTGCGAGCGCGAAATGTCCGGTCGGCGGTGTACCAGGTTCAAGCAGCATGTATTCGCCTGGCCCAAGGAGTTTTACGATCGTGAGGGACAGGTCAGGGAAGCGTTCGGGGTCAGCTTTTTTTTGCCATATGAGAAATTTTGCGAGCGCCTTTGCGTCCGGTTGTGACGGCAGGCTCCCGCCACGGGCTGCGGCTGTCATGACGATCCCCTCCCAGTTTCTGGGCACGCGTACGACCCGCTGGATCAGGGGAATGCCGGCTTCACCGAGGAAGGCAACCATGGTCCCGTTGGCAGCGACCATGAACTCCTCGATCAGGCATCGCGCCGGATTCTGCCTCACAATGACAAGGTTCCTGACCTGACCATCCTCGACCACCGGTTGTGCTTCGATGGTATCCAGTTCGAGTGCTCCCTGATCCCGCCGTTTTTTTCTTAAGAGCTGCGATGCCTCGTTCTGTAACCGGAGCTGCCCTTCCAGACCCACAACCTCCTGTACTGACAGGGGGATTGGAGAGGTCCCGGCCAGCCAGTCCCCGACTTCCTCATACACAAGTTTTGCCTTGTTGCAGACCAGTGCACGGTGAACGTTTCCGGGGCGGAAGCTTCCGTCCGGAAGGACGGTATATTCGATAATGACCGCGATGCGGTCCTCGCCCGGCAGGAGAGAGGTGATGCCCTTGGAGAGCCGGTCCGGCAGCAGGGGGAATGTCTCGATGCCGGTGTAGACCGAGGTCCCGTTATGGGCAGCATGCCGGTCAGTCTCCGATTGTTTTTTGATGTAGACGTCAACATCGGCAATTGCGACCCGAACACGGATCTCCCCGTTGTCGCTGCGTTCGCAGTATTCCAGCTGGTCGAGGTCCATGGAGTCGTAATTATCAATCGAAGACCACAGGAGTTCTCGCAGGTCCCCGGCATCGTTCTGAACATCGGTAAACGTCCGTTCGTGGATGGCGTTGACTTCCTTGATGACGGGTTGCGGGAACCGCGGCGCAAAACCATATTTCTCCATCGCATGCCAGGCGATGGGTTTCAGGTCAACGTACCGTTTGTTTTTCATGGTCGTTTGAGAGAGATTCGCTTCAGGGCATAATTAACCCTTGAGTATTTGCTCCCATACGTGTTCTCCGCCATCTCACGTGGATGTATCGTCGATGCTCCATCCCCGGTCCAAATATTCCTGGAGAATCCCCGGACCGGAATGGTGCGGCAGTCTGCACATGTATGCAGGGCCCGCACCTGATTTCAGAAGAACCTCTGCCCTGACCGCAAGGGTCGCCGGGCTCCAGACATCAGATTTTTTGGCAAAAAAGCTTTTGATTGGATAAAAATGCTACTTTTTCCTCATCTGTTCCAGTATTGCCGCGAGCTCTTTCATGCCGGCCACTGCTTGTGGGTGTGTGGGATTACACGCGACTGCTTTTTCGAAACAGGTGTAAGCTTCGGGAATTTTCCTGAGTTTTACTAACGAGATTCCTTTATAATACCAGGCATCAGCGTTCTCATGCTGGAGTGCCAGTGCATGGTCAAAGCACCCGATGGCCTGGTGAAATTTTCCCAATTTGCCAAGAGCACGCCCCTTATTATACCACGCATCAGCGTCCTCAGGATTTATTTCCAGTACTTTATCGAAACAGTCCACTGCTTTTTGATAGTCTCCCATGGAGCCGTACGTAACTGCTTTATCATACCACGCGTCCGCACAGAGGAAATCTTTTTGTAATGCGGTATCAAAGCAGGTTAACGCCTCCTTATGGTTCCCGAGCACTTTTAACGTCACGCCCTTCTTATGCCAGATATCTTCTTTTCCCGGGTCAAGTTCCAGCGATTTATTGTAACATTCGAGGGCAGCGTGATCCCTGCCGAGATTTCTCAGCGCAAGCCCTTTTCCTGCGTATGCCTGTGCTAATTGTGGATCCTTGTCGAGTGCTTTGTCAAACCATGTGATCGCAGCCTTAAATTCCCCTCGGTTGATACATTCGTCACCCTTTGCTGCAAGTTCTGACGCTCTTTCCGGCACTTCCCCCTTTTTCCTGGGCCTGTCAAATAACACCATGAATACACTCTTTGTTGTTTAATTCAGGGAATATCTTTTTATCCTTTTTCACGCAATCAGAATTTTTGATCTTTTCCACCCGGCTTTCGGACTAAAAACCCCATTGCATTCATTCACACAGAAGTCATCAGACATATTACCAAAATTTTTTAAATTTTTTTTAAAGCAATTTCCACGAAAGATGTGAGAATATTTCCGGCGAATGTATTATTGCCGAAAGAATCGGCATTAAGTAGCATTTGGGGCTGAAATGCCGACGAAACGAATCCTTCAATTAACAGTCATGAATTCCGTCATATATCTGCAGGAAGCGATATCGCTATTATACACCTGCCGGCAGTTTATCCCAACGGAAGGTCAATTTTTCAGTAGATCGGAAGGTAATTTCAGAAATGAAATTAGTTTTAGTTTCTGAATAGAAGGTTCAAGGGATCAATATATCAAAAATGTCTGAGATAAGAAAAGTATTCAAATAATTAATCACTTTCGTTCTCCAACTACCCCCTGATGATTGCTGTGGCCGCTCAAAAGAACAAAGA
>CAZVFG010000032.1:5968-15432 GCA_964626125.1 uncultured Methanoregula sp. | reverse complement strand
GCCGGAGATTTCCCGTGGATTTGGGTGGGATTTAAGACGGAGAACTTGTTTTCCGGGAATTGTCAGACAGGGGGGGTAGGGGCGACCCCCCCATGGGTATGTCACCCCCCTCCACCCCCTCCGGATTTTTTTGAGCTACCCCCTCCTCCCCCCTACCCCCTAGGGGGGGCGGGGGTACCCAACCCCCCGGTCAGACACTGGATGGAGCTGTATTTCGATTGGAGTCTCCGACGGAGAGGCGGTTTTTGGCGTTTGGGAGAAACAGAGGGAGGGGGGAGATCCTCCTCCAGGGTACTAGGGGGGTAGGAAGGAGACCCCCCACCTGATGCATACCCCCCCTGCCCCCCTCCAAAGATTTTGGAGACGGGGGGGTAGCCCCTGCAACCCCCCCTATGAACGTGAGGGGGTAATCCCGTTTCCCTTCTATCCCTCCTTCTCCTTTAATTCCTTCAATTTCTCATTCATCCATTTATTTTATTCACGGTGATTTTCGGGGGGATCATCGTATGCCGGAATATCCAAACCGCAGGCAAAACACATCATCCATGAGAGAGAACAATCCTTGGTCCGGATGTCTGATCTTCGGGATGCATGGGATAACGATTACCGGTCACGCGGCCAGCTGTGGGGAGGAAGTCCTGCCTCCCTGCCGGATATACCGGCAGGGTCCCGGGTACTTGAGATCGGGTGCGGGAGCGGGAAGACGGTTGGTGCGCTGTTACACCGTTCCTGCGATATCACTGCAATCGACTTTTCAGGGAAGGCCGTGGAGATGACCCGGCGGGTCACGGTGAGGTATGGTGAAGGCGACGCCGCTGTTGCCGATGCACGCCATCTTCCCTTCTGCGACAATGCGTTTGGGTTTGTTGTCGCCCGGCATGTCATCGGCCACATACTCAACGAAGGGCGCAGGGCAGTTGCCCGGGAAACTGCACGCGTCCTGCAACCGGGCGGTCATCTGGTGGTGCAGGTATTTTCCGTCGATGATATGCGTAACGGGAGCGGGAGAACGGTGGAGGATGGCACGTTCCTGCGGGGCAGGGGGATTGTCACCCATTACTTCACCATACCAGAGCTTGAGGCGCTCTTCCCCGGACTGAAAAAAGAATCCGTCACTCCGCGGCGCTGGACGATGCGGATCCGTGGCAAGGATCTTCTGCGTGCCGAGATTATTGCCGTTTTAGTCAAGGAAATGTAACCGGATTGTGTTATTTCGTGCAAAATACTGCCAGATCCCGTCAATGCATGTAATTATATTTTATATGCCCTGCACCCCCAACCGATCATAGAAGGAGACTTTTCATGAACATCCGGTTCTTGGTTCTTTGTTGTATTGTCATCTTTTGTGTTGCCTGTCCTCTCACATCCGCGCAATTGATCGGGGGCAGCCCGATTGGAGGTGATCAGGGATGGATCGTAGTGCACTGCAACGAGGACGGGGCTTCTGTCAGTCTGGACGGCGAATACAAGTGCACGACCAGTGGCGGCCAGTGCAGCATCCCGGTTTATTCCACGGGAACACCGTATACCGGATTTTCTGTCCGCAAATCCGGGTATACCCCGGACCCGTACACCGGTTCCATACCCCGCATGCCCGCCATGGGTGAAACAGTTGATGTCTATGCAACGCTGAACCCGGTCCCCCCTCCCCCGCAGTACGGTTCGATCCGGGTTACATCATCCCCATCAGGGGCTGCAGTCTATCTCAACGGCAATTACCGTGGAATTACGCCGCTTACCATATCAGACATTTCACCGGCGAGTTACAGTATCGAGGCAGACCTTTCCGGTTACCGCACCTATACGACATCGGTGATAGTCTATGCCGGACAACAGGCAACGCTCTATTGCCCGCTGGAAAAGATCCAGTCTGAGGGATCCCTGTACATCACATCAAGCCCTTCGAATGCGATGATCTACCTTGACGCAGGCTACAAAGGCAGGACGCCCCTCATGCTCTCTGGCATCTCGTCAGGCGGCCACACGATCGAGCTCGACCTTACCGGGTATTATGACTGGAAGTCCTCGGTCAGTGTACCGGTTGGCGGAACCTACACCGTCAATGCAAACCTGATCGCGATTCCGTCAAGCAGCACCGGCTGGATCTATCTCACATCCAGTCCTGCAGGCGCAACAGTTTACCTAGACGGGACACTTGCAGGGCAGACTGCCCAGAATGGCGTGCTCAAGATTGATAACGTGAGGGCCGGAGATCACACCGTACGGGTGGAAAAAGCAGGGTATCAGGCTTTTGCAACAACGGTGAACGTTAGGGTGAACACCGTCTCTGATGTTGTGGCAACCCTTGTTTCCGCTTCTGCCCCGGCAACAACAGGAACGCTTTCTGTCTCATCGACCCCTGCCAGTGCCAGTGTTTTTATCGACAATGTACTCAAAGGGGTAACGCCGATCTCCCTCACCGATATTTCCGCTGGAAGCCACCAGGTCCTGATCAGGCTTGAGGGGTACCAGGATTACACGGTTACCCAGCAGGTGAACGCCGGGGCGACCAATACTATCGCAGCAGCACTCAATCCGAATGTGACGCCCCGCCCTACCAAGTCCGGTACTTCTCCACTCGCGATTGCCGGAGCCCTCGGATGTATCGGGCTCTTTGGCATCCGCCGCTGGAATTAAGCTCCCCCTTTTTACCAAAGAGCAGTCATGACACGATCCACAATGATTGTAAGCAATCGATGGAACTTTGAGCGGCAAATCTTCAGGAAACAAAAATTAGATGGTCCGGAGTCAACAGGATTTTTCGAACGCATCCCTGACGGCAGACTATTCATAACCAGATTCAAATAGAAATCCGGCAAACCTAATCGACAGAGATGCTCAATTCCATCCTTGAAGTTGCTATCCATATTGACCAGAACCTTTTGTCGGTAATCCAGCAGTACGGGATGTGGACTTACCTTATCCTTTTTCTCATCATCTTCTTTGAAACAGGCTTTGTTATCACCCCCTTTCTTCCCGGCGATTCTTTGCTCTTTGTCGCCGGTGCATGTGTGGCAAGCGGGCTTCTGGATCTATGGTGGCTTTTGGTTGCATTCATTCTTGGTGCCGTTATTGGTGATACGGTCAACTACTGGATTGGGAATTATGTTGGCTTGCGGGTGCTGCAGTGCAGGTTTCCCAATATATTGAAAAAAGAGTATATTGACCGTACCTACGGATTCTACGAACGGTACGGGGGAATGACCATCTTTGTCGCCCGGTTCGTCCCGCTGGTACGGACCTTTGCACCATTCCTCGCGGGCGTAGGCTCGATGGAGTACCGCAGGTTTCTCATATTCAATGTGGTCGGCGGGGTCGCATGGTCATTGCTAATCGTTGTCGCAGGATATTTTTTTGGTACCCTGCCCATCATCAAGCAGAACCTCAACCTCCTCATCTACCTTGTGATCCTCGTGACGGCAGCGACTATCATCGTCATCATCGCCGGTCTTGTGTCTGCATACCGGAACCGCCTTCCGAAATGTGAGTAATTGTACGGATTATCAGGGAATTTAGCGTCATCCGTTGTAAAATCCTCTTTCTTTAAAAAAAGAGAATATTATTGACTGTCCTTGGTGATCGTGAGCCCTTTATTGTCCACCTTTGTGCTGATTCCAACCGAAAGTCCCATTGTCTTCAGGAGTTTCTCTATGGCTTTTCGGTCTTTTTTGTGACAAACGCGATGGAAGGGTCGACCGATCTTATACCGACAAATTCAAGCTGTGCCTCACGCAACATGTTCATATAATGGTATATTCCGTAGTTGTGGTGCTCGACTTCTGCCCTTTTGGATCCCCGGAACTCAATTTCCCAGATGACATCCCCGATTTTGGAGAGGTCGTCCCGTTCCAGCGCAGGATCCAAATCCATGAGGAACATGTATGCCTTCAACTCGCGGTCGCTGTAATCGAGGTTCCGGGCCTTGTTCATGAGAAGATCAAATTCCTTGGTGCCCGCTGACGAGATATCCAGGGGCGGGATCACGATGTGGACATGGTTCCCTTCAGTAATGGGGTGATGGTAAACGAGTGCAAGTTCATCACCCATGACCGCCATCCCACCACGCGTGCTGACGGCAGGACCGACACTGGTTTCAAACCCGAATTCAATTTTTCCATCCGCAGTTTCTCCGACGTAGTTATGACCGATCAGGGTGCGCAGCTGGTGTTTGAAAGCGGCGCACCAACTGCTTCATTGAGTGCGGTGGCGTCAGCTATCATGACGGTACTCGTGGATCCGAGACCCACATGCTTGTGCTGGCGGTCGGTTGCCCGTATCCGAAATCCCCCCGGTAGCCGGTCGTATTTTTGAAGACCGCTACAAAATTGCGGATAATTGGCTCCCGTGAATAATCGATTTCCAGAGCACTGCTGGTACACTGGACCTCAGCAGTGCAGTAGCACTGGATGGCAAAACCGACCCCTCCGCCACCCGGATGGTCCGGGGTAAACCTGTTCATGTCCAGAACCGTCAGGTGATCCGTGCGGGAGCCACTACGCTGACAGTTCCCTCGAATGGTGTGAGTTTATAGGTTCTTTTATCGTATCCAAGGGTCTTGATGTTCGTACCTGGTACAAATGTCTTGAACTCGTACTCGACGAGATCAAGATCACCACCACGGATTTTCATAATCGGCATAGGTACCTCATGTTATGATGACCGGTCAAAGAATATGAAATACCATCTATTAGGATTTTTCATTATCATTTGGCTTCTGAAGGCGCTGATACAACCTGTCTGCATGACGACGGATACAATGTCCAATTGGATGATTCATGCAGCATCCCATGCTGATTATGCGGACGCGACGGGTACAACCGGTTTATCGTCGGCAGGTTTTGTCAGACAGGAAAACCAAATAAATATTAATATATCATAACCGATTGATGGTCAGGTATGGATGAAGAATTAAACAGACTTCTCTTTGGCTTGATTATTTTATTACTTATCATAAATACAACGCAGATATGGTCGCTTTCATCCAGCGTCTACGGACAAAACTCATCACAACAAACAAAAAGTTCCCTTGTCTCCGTACCTTCCGCCGATATTTCGGACAGGGAGACTGGATCCGGAACTGTACAACCCAGTCCGACACCCGCGGGAACCCCAAGTACCACTCCAGCCCAGAACGCCGGGTCATCCCAGAATATCATTTCACCTTATGTAAAGTTTGAACAACGGGGCCATGAGCAGGATATCAAGCGGACATCAATTTTTTATGAACCTGAAAAAACCGGATCATCTGACGGTAATTTTATTACAATATTTTCGTTCACCAACGAGGTGTTTTCGCCAGCTAATATGCCTTCCGTCTCCTTTACCCTTGTAAATCCCCCGCTCATTCTCGATTATACGGTTTTCCCTGTTAATATCACGGATATAAAGTATATTGAGTATAAACTGGGATCAACAGCGTTTAATGGCAACATCAATATCACCCGTCCCTACGAGGAATCGTGGTTCCAGATCACCGTTCGTGACAAAGATACCGACGAGATCGTTATTGATGAAGGATATGGAAAAACACATGGCCAAACCTCTCCAAACCGGTTGGAGATGCAGAAAAGCGGGAACTATATTTTCGAGTTCAGCGGGGATTATATAAAAGTCAGCCTGACGATGAAAGTCAAAAAAGAGGGCAATCTCTCCTGATATTCTGACATTTTTTCACAGCAGATCCAATACCACCCTAATACTATTGCTAGCTTATCATGTGCGGGCCGGATTGAAAACCCGCCTCCCGTTCACGTGTTACCCTGCTTACAGCATGGCTTCCCGAATGTCAATTTTTCAAAAAACCCGGCATTGTTCCCGATATGCTTCATCGATACAATATCATGTACCTGGGCATCAGTACTTTGATGTACCTTTTTATTTATGGATTATACCGGAATTATAAATCCCGTTTACGGTGTCTGAACACCGTTTTCCACTCCACGAACGGTGAATGTAATGACAATCCGGTTTGACGATGGAAAAAATCAGGATGTTTAAAATTCCGACCGACTACGGGAAAAAATATCAGGATTCTTCTTTTGGTGTCTTATCCATACACCAGATGAAACAAGACCTGGTTATCCCTGTCCATCCTTTCTTTATTCAGGGAAATCTGTGCCAGGATGTCGCTACCCCAGTTTGCCGGGTTCCCCGAATTCAATACATTTACATTCTCTCTGGTGTATGATGCCAGTCGCTCTCCCGCAGTAATGGCATTTGAATTCCGGTTCATCCATTCAAGGTAACAGGATTTTGTGACCAAAGCCCCCATCGCATCACAGCGCTGTTGAATTTCACTGACGAGATTGATAGCATCATTGTACGCGGAGTTCAGCCTGTTTGCATTCCCGAATATATCCACCTCAACACTGTTACGGCCGGACTGGTAACCTACCTGTTGCCCTGACTGGTACCCGGACTGGTATCCGGTCTGTTGCCCTGACAGGTACCCGGACTGGTATCCGGCCTGTTGCCCTGACTGGTACCCAGACTGGAATCCTCCCTGATACCCCGTTTTGTTTCCGTCAGAAAATCCCCTCTGATATCCGGCGATGTCACCTCTGGTATACCCATCCTGGCTGCCGGTTGCATACCCTTTGTTGTATCCTGCAGAATGTCCAAACGTAAACGCCGCGAACCCGGATAATACTACGAGAGCAATGAACGCGGCCCCGATTATCTTATCGTTGATCTGCATATCCACTCATCATCTGATCATACCGGTTTTTATGAATTCACCGTATCTATAATATGGTGAGGCAAACCCCAAAAAATAAACGGTGAATATATATTCGCGAAACCAGTTTGTCCCGTCACGACGAATTGTTTCATTGTATGTTCCATCATGAAAAAAGGACCATTCTACCAATCGCTATTGAATCGTGCTGGAGCCTACTGGTCAGACCTGATTGCCACACCATCACACTGCGCGATAATACGGTCTCCTTCATATACCTTGACACGGTAGGTGGAATATCTCCCGTTCTCGCCGACGATCTCGGATATTGCGATCAGCTCCCCGTAGGCTGGAGCGATGTACTGGATATGGATTGACACTGCGACACGACCAGTTCGCCCTGCATTTGCCGCAATTGCGAATGCGTGATCTGCGAGAGAAAAAATCGCCCCCCCGTGAACGACCCCGTTCGGGTTTTTCTTCTGCAACGGCGGCATCATGACGCGGGCATACCCTTCCCGTGCCTCAATAATCTTCACATCCAGCAATTGTGCAAACTCACTGGAATCAAATAATGCAATTCGTTCCTTGAGGGTCGCCTGTTCAGGGGAATGGTCGTGCGGCATGGTCTTACTTTGAAGGATGGTATATCTGACCATAAAAGGATTGATGATTTCTCATTATCGGAAGTTACGTGATTGAAAATCTATACCAATTTATCTCATCAGGAAAAATTTCTGGATTTTATTTGTATTCCTTTTTTGAATAACCATATTTTTGCACTTCGCCGCCATGCGCTACAATGTAAATCCATTCATACAGGGACCGGAGCGATCCGTACTGCTGGTACCGCCGCATCGAGAATCCTACTTTCATCGCATTATCAAATTTCACCCTGCCAAATTTTTTGATACGCAAGGAAATCTCGAGATCATCACCGGCATCAATGCAGCGGTACATCCCGGCCCTGATAAACACATCTTTCCGGAATGCGGTGTTGCACCCGAGCGTGTAATAGAACATCCTTGTGTAGTACCCAAGCTGTGAGAACATATTTGCAAAGAAAAGCGAGATGGAATTTTTTATACTCTCTTCAATCGGGTAGACCGGACCATAGAGCTCAACGATATTGTTGTCTTCAAAACCATTTTTGATTGTCTCAAGCCATGTTGGGGGAATAATGCAATCCGCATCGGTTGTCGCCACAACCTCCCCATGTGCAGCCATGATCCCATCGTTGCGGGCACCTCCCACCTTCCTGCTTGTCTGGATAAAAACCAGGTCTGCATATTTTTGCGCAATCTCGCGGGTCTGGTCTTTTGAACCCCCGTCGACAATGATGATCTCGTACTCGTTGCGTGGAACGGACTGGTGCCGCAACGAGACAAGGCACTGGGCAATGTTTTCCTGCTCATTGTATGTCGGAATGACCACCGAGATCATGGGGATACTCCTGTATCTTTTTTGATGGTTGCGGATATTAATGGTGATGGCGGACGATCACAGAGGGATCCTGCCTTTGGGGATGGTTTGCAACGAAATCCATCACGCTGCGGACGCAGCCGTCCATATTGAGGTATTCAAACTGGGCAAACCTTCCTACGAGCGGAATTCCGATGGATGTACAGAATTCCCTGATAATCCTGATATTTTCCTGGTGATCCAGGTCATAGACCACATAGGCGAACGGCCGGCGATAAACACGGGACCAGATGACCTGGCCTTTTTTAATGATCTCCATCTTCTCCAGTGTTTCAGTCACCTGCCCGATCAGGTCTGCATCGGTCATCCGCGAGACCTCATCCCGTGGCTGATGTGTTATCTCGGCGAGGACAGACGAACAGCCCGCAGGAGCCGTGCGGGAGCTGTAATTGGACGGAAACGAGATCCTGTTCGTCCTGCCAAGCGATGGCTCCGGGATATAGAGCCAGGAGAAGTCCGGAACAGTCCCGGAAATACCGATCGTCACGCAGATCAAAGAGTTATAGACAAGAGAATTACCTGCTGCCAGAACCGTGGCGGGAACATTGTCAAGGCAGGACAGCAGGTGCTGTACTGGTATTGTGGAGATACAGCGGTCAGCTACCACAGTCTCGTTCTGGTCGCTGATCTGCCAGTGCGTGCCGGATTTTTGTATCGAACGTACGGTAAAATTCGTCCTGATCCGATTGCTGACAGGTGCCGCGATTGCTTTGACGAGCGATTCGATCCCCCCGTCCAGGGGATACGAGAAGATCGCCTGGTGGGTATAGCCCTCGGTCGGTATGCCGACAGCAGATTTGATGACATCCTCGACCGGCGGACGGGGGATACGTCCTTCCACCCAATGCAGGGACATCCGGTCGGTCGGGTATTTCCAGATCTTCTCGTTATACGGGACCATGTAGCATTCGGCGATCCCTTTCCCGAAAGTAAAGTAGATCCACTCCCTGAAATTTTTCGGGTGCGGGACCGACCCGGTCTCAAAGGCGATCTGCGCTCTGACAAACTCATTGATACAGAAAAAACGGTCGTCCGGCGGGAGATCAAAAAGCCCGTTCTCGAATGGATATTGTACATAGCCCCCTTTGTAAAAGATTTTGGTGTTCCGGTGATTCCTCTGCTCGTTGCCCGAAATCATCCTGCGCATAAAGGCAAGCACATCAGCATCGCGGGAGAAGATGATGTGGGAACCACCGGTGTCAAACGTGAACCCCTGCTCCTGGTGCGAACGGCACAGCCCGCCGTAGTCCTGCTCTGCTTCGAGCACGATGACATCCTCGCCTTTTTCATGCAGGAGCCGGGCAAG
>CAZVFG010000032.1:0-5868 GCA_964626125.1 uncultured Methanoregula sp. | reverse complement strand
GGACGACTTGATTTCACCGTCACCCTGCCATGATATACGGCACCGGTATTTCCATCAATGGAAATGATATCACCTTCCTGGAAAGATACACCTCCGATTGTACACCGGTGTCGCAATGGATCGATTGATAAAACGGTACAATTGACAACACAAACCTTGCCCAATTGTCGTGCAACAACTGCTGCATGGGACGTCCTTGCACCACAGGCAGTGAGAAGGCCTGCAGATATGTCGATGCCGGCAATGTCATCGGGAGATGCCGTTTCCCGTACAAGTATCACCGGTCCGTGTTCAGCATCCTGTTCTGCGCGATTACTGGACAGGGCAATGCTCCCGTGCGCAACTCCTCCCGAAGCAGAAATCCCAAAAGCAATTGGTGGTTTGTGAGCCTCGACAGTCTGGACCTTAATTGAATCAAGATCGATGTTGCGCAACCGTTCGAGAGCTTCTGCTTGGGATATGAGATGTTCCTCATAGAGGTCAACCGCAATCTGGAGGGTCGCAAGCGGCGCACATTTTCCTGATCTGCTCTGCAAAAGGTACAACCTTCCTTCCTGGACAGTAAACTCAAGATCCTGCATGTCGCGATAGTGGGTCTCGAGCCGGGTGCCGATCCGAATGAGATCGTGGTATACATCCGGCATTACATCAATGATCTCTGCGTGTGTCGTTGCCTCACGGTCACCGGAAACCACGTCCTCGCCCTGTGCTCCAAACCTGAAGTCGATGAGCATTTCCTTTCCACCGTTCCAGGGATTTCTCGTAAATGCGACACCTGCACCGGACGAAGCGCCCATGTTCCCAAAAACCATTGCCTGAACCGTCACCGCAGTACCAGACACACCGCTCAGCAGGTGAGTGCTCCGGAACGCTTCAGCGCGCGGGCTTGCCCATGAACGTATGACAGCAATTGTACCTTGGACCAGCTGCTGGTGTGCGTCTTTTAAGCATTCCCGCTGATCCGGAGCTGAATAAAGCTGCTCGTACGTAGTGCAGAGCGTACGAAGACTCTGATAATCCAGTTCACGTTCATCAGCCACACCTTCCTTTTTAATCATTTCTTTTAAGGGTAAGATGTATCGTGAAGGGGGATGGCCAAAAATGCTGGTCCCGTAATTCGCGAGGAACCTGCGGAAGGTATCATACACAAATCTCGGGTTGCCGGAATATGCGAGTAATCCCCGGACTGTCAATGGAGTGAGCCCCACATTCAGTATGGTGTCCATAACACCCGGCATTGAGACAGGAGCACCGGATCGCACTGATACCAGGAGGGGGTGCCGTACCCCCCCGAATGTTGTGCCGGTGGCACGCTCAATGTATCCAATTCCCTGCCGGAGGAGGCGCGGGACGTCATTACCAAGCACGCCGCCGTTCAAAAAATATTCCCGGCAGATATCAACCGGGAGTGCGAAACCCGGGGGCACCGGAACCCCCAGTGATGCCATTTCAGCAAGTCCTGCTGCCTTGTTCCCGTATTCCGCTGCCTTCAACACATTCTGCTGCCCTAAGCCAATAAGGGCCAGCCGTGTCGGTTCATCGGTCATGGTCTGAATTACCGGTTCATCCCTTCAAGGATCGTGTCATGCATGATATAGACCGCCTTCATCAGGGAGTTCGTCGCTTCTTCGATGATACGCGCCAGCTCAAAATATACACGCAGCTCCTTGTAATCGGTGCTTTCGGAGATGATTGCTTTTTCAGTCTGGCGGAGTGCCTCATCGCATTCATGCTCAAGCGAGATGACACGGTTCACTGCTGTTAAAAAATCCTGCATCTCATCGCGGCTGTAATCCTTGCGGATTCCCTGTGCCGCAATCAGTACCTTCAGATATTCCTGCCCTGCCTTGACGGCCAGCTCTGCCATGGACGCGAGCCTCCGGTTCACTGGTTTCGAAGTCGTTATTGAAGGCAGAAGTGTGGTAAAGAAACATGCCTCTTCCAGTTCGTCCAAGGCATCGTCCGCAGCACCAATAAGTGAGAAGAAAAACTCAGCTTCCTCGATCCTGCGGGATAATGTCCGCACCTGCATGACGAGCTGGTCAGCTCTGCTCTCCCATTCTTTTGCCCTCTTTGCATTGCGCACTACAAATTCGGATTCACCGGATCGCTGGATATGCAGCAGGGAATCACGAACTGCCGTGCCAACTTCAATCATCAGGGAGGCATGATCGATACAAACCTCGACGAGACCTTCATGTGCTGAGCGGAAGTAGCGCAACAGCTCTGCCTTGATCTCGTCCTGGATAAGGAGGCGCGGATGATTTGCAAAAAGACCGGTGGTCGCTGTCTTTAATACCCATTTGAGATATTCAAGACTGCGTTCTCTCCCAAGGAGCTGATGAAGGGGTTCACCATACCGCAACGGCACCCTTGCCGCGAGTTCAAGCGCACCGTAAATGAGCTTGTCGCCGCCAAGACGGAGAAATCCCATGTGCCCGACCTCGTTATCCGCCGCCCACCGCAAAACAGAGATGCTGTCCTTGTTTAACAGGAAGTTTCGCAGTTGTTTTCTTGCGCGGTTCCAGTCGATTAAAAAGACAATACGGGAACCAAGGTGGGTGAGGAATGCAGTAAGATCTGAATCATTCCCTGCAGTATAGATCCCGACCGAGAGATGGTACACGCTCTTCTCGAACCGGCCAGTTCCCCTGCGCGAGAGGGTATCCTGCCAGCGGATCTGCCGGCCCTCAAAAAGGCTCTGGAAGAATTCAAGGCGCTGCATGTGAATATCGGTATAGACCACCGATACGGTCATTCCCTCCACATTCACGACGAGCACATGGGCATCAGTCACGCCAATATCGTTCTGGATGAGGAGTTTATTCCCTGTGCGCGTTGCAGTGGTTCCTAGTCCCGGATGGTCGAAACGCAGCGAAGAAGTGCGATTGATTCCCGCCATAAATGCCCGGACAAGCACGTCATCTCCCTCACCCAGCATATACGTCATTGCGCCATCGATGGTCTCATTTGAGAGTACAGTCTGCAGCTGGTTGAGGGCACGATGGAGATCCATAACGAGAAGGTGAAGGCTATCGTTCTCCTCCGCATCACCGGAGGTAATACTGATAATCAGCGACGAGGAGATCATGCCTTCAGGTTCTTCATGTAATCCTGCAAGCAGGGTTTCTTTCCGTTGGATGAACGCTTGCACGTCATCACTTCCCTGAGCGGCGAATGGTGCAATCATCTCTTCCATGCAATCCCGGATTCCGATGATAATATCATTCAGGAACGGTACTGAATATGATCCATCGTCAATTCGTTGCGTGCCGAGCACAACAGTATCGAACTGTTCGGATTCGATACCGGCCGTTTCCCGTTCGATCTGCATTGTGGGTAATGCACGTTCAGGGTGGTTTGCCCGCTCCTGTGCTGTCTGGAGAAGGGAAAAAAAATATTTAATCCGCTCGTTTGCCGTAAGCGCCCTGTTTACCAGTACCGGGAGAAGCAGTCCGTCCTCACCCAGTTCCTGGATGATGATTCTTTTGTCGGTCATATGCACTCCGTTGCCTCGCTCCTGCCCGCCCGGTGACCAGCACTGAGCGCAGGTGTGCTGATGAATAGTGGGGAACGGGGTTCTACTAAATGCTTTTGCATACATCCAGATTACCTGATGATTTCATCAGGCGCCCTATGGGGTAGAATGCGGGAACCCTGTCCGGATTAAAATAATTTAAAATCAAAAACAAAAAAAATTATTTTTCGCTCTTCGATGCCTTTGCGCCGCGCAGGATACCAATCCGCCCGGTGCGCACGAGCTCTTTGACGCCGTACTGCCGCAGGAGTTTTTCGAGCGCATCGATCTTCTCCGTGTCGCCAGTGACCTGGAGGATGACCGATTTTGATCCTACATCGATGATCAGGGCACGGAAGATTGACGCGATCTGCATGATCTCCGCACGGGACGTGCCCGGTTCCGCGTTCACTTTGATCAATGCAAGCTCGCGCTCCACCCGCTCGTTCTCGGTCAGGTCCGAGACCTTGATTACGTCTATTAATTTATGGAGCTGCTTCATCACCTGCTCTACCTTGGCATCGTCGCCGATCACGACGATCGTGATCCGGCTCATGTCAGGCTCCTCACAGGTACCAACGGCAAGGCTTTCGATGTTGAACCCGCGCCGGGAAAAGAGCCCGGTGACCCGCGAGAGGACGCCGGGCTTATTCTCGACCAGAATAGAGAGCGTGTGCGGCTTCATGATCGCGGATGCCCCCCGATCATCTCGTTGATTGCAGCGCCCGCAGGAACCATGGGAAACACGTTCTCCTCCCGCTCGATCCGGAAGTCCATCACAAACGGACCATCGCAATCGAGTGCAGCTTTCAGTGCCGGCAGCACCTCATCCGGCGACTCCACCCGGATGCCGTCAATCCCGTAGGCGTTTGCGATCTTCACAAATTCAACGGGCGGGAGCTCGGTAAATGAGTAACGCCGGTCAAAGAAGAGCTCCTGCCACTGGCGCACCATGCCCAGGTACATGTTGTTTAAAATAGCGACTTTCACCGGTATCCTGTTTGCAGCAACCGTGCTCATCTCCTGGATGTTCATCTGGATACTGCCGTCGCCCGCGATGTCAAAGACCGGTACATCGGGGCGGGCAAAGTGCGCCCCCATGGCAGCCGGGAAGCCGTACCCCATCGTGCCCAGCCCGCCGCTCGTGATCCAGGTGCGGGGGTGGTGGAAGCAGAAGTGCTGCGCAGTCCACATCTGGTTCTGCCCGACTTCCGAGACGATGACCGCCTCG
Source organism: uncultured Methanoregula sp. (assembly GCA_964626125.1). Taxonomy (GTDB): domain Archaea; phylum Halobacteriota; class Methanomicrobia; order Methanomicrobiales; family Methanospirillaceae; genus MVRE01. The sequence goes on along the minus strand of CAZVFG010000032.1, from coordinate 1,120 downwards.
CCTTTGACAAGCTCGCTCAGCGCCCGGATGATCTGCTGGGGGTGGAGGCGCCCGTCGTCCTTGACACGGAGCGGGTGGTGCTGCCGCCAGTGCTTGATCTTTTTGAGCCAGGGCTCGTACGCGTTGTTCTTTTTGAGACCCGCGAGCATGTCCTGCAGGACAGCCTTCACGTCACCGACAATCGGCACATCAATCCGTTTGTTCTTCCCGATCTCTGCCGGGTCGATGTCAATGTGCACGATCTTTGCGTGCGGTGCAAAGGTATCGATCTTTCCGGTCACCCGGTCGTCAAACCGTGCGCCAATCGCGATCAAAAGGTCAGACTCCATGACCGCGAAGTTCGCGTACTCGGTGCCGTGCATCCCCAGCATGCCGAGGTTGAGCGGGTGGTCGCAGGGGATGCACCCGATGCCCATCAGCGTGGTGGTGACCGGGATACCAAGCAGCGTCGCAAGGCTGACCAGTTCACCGGATGCATCTGATGCAATGACCCCGCCTCCTGCATAGATGAGAGGACGCTCCGCATGCACGATTAGCTCAACCGCCTTGTCGATCTGGCGCTTATGTCCCTTGTAGGTGGGATTGTACCCGCGGAGGGTGACTTTTTCCGGCAGCGGGGTGTCTTTTGCCAGACCCGTGCTCACGTCCTTGGGGATATCGATCAGCACCGGGCCTTTCCGGCCGGTGCCTGCAATGTAGAAAGCTTCCCGTATGACACGGCTGATATCGCCTGCGCTTTTCAACAGGTAATTGTGTTTTGTAATCGGCATCGTGATGCCGGTGATGTCCGATTCCTGGAACGCATCGTTGCCGAGGAGGTTTGTCGGCACCTGCCCGGTAATCGCGACGATGGACGCCGAGTCCATGTACGCAGTTGCGATGCCGGTAACGAGGTTGCATGCACCGGGGCCGGAGGTGGCGAGACAGACACCAACGCGCCCGCTTGCCCGTGCATACCCGTCCGCGGCGTGCGCTGCTGCCTGTTCGTGCCGTACCAGGATGTGCCGCAATGGTGAGTCGTAGAGTTCATCATAAATCGGCAGCACCACACCGCCGGGATACCCGAAGATGATCTCGGTCCCTTCGCGCTGCAGTGATTCAACGAGGATTTTTGCCCCGG